>NZ_JBNPLS010000035.1:0-19012 GCF_050313595.1 Desulfovibrio sp. SGI.169
AATTTTTTTACCTGCCTCAACTTTAGCAAGGCGCTTTTTTTTTGCATCATCCTCATGATGAGTTGTCCCGTTTTTTTAATGTCTCATCATTGAAAAAAGATGATCTCATCACGACAATGAGAAAGGCGTTGCAAGCCGCATGAAAACTTTTTTGTGACGTCATTTTGGCAAGGATGCGTTCTTCGGGGTGGTGGGCCATACTCTTGCCATGTCGCTCCCGACCAATGGAGGTTCCCATGCAAAAAAGATTTATGACGTTTGGAATGGTGCTGTTTTTCAGCCTGTCTTTCTGGAGTTGCCCGGCCTGGAGTGGCGAAGGATCCGCCATCATGGCCGCCATCCTTGAGAACGATCCCTCCGCGTTGCAAGAGGCATTGCAGTCGGGCGTCAGGCTCGATGTGACGGACAGCCATGGCCATACCCCCCTGGATATGGCGCTGGCGCATGGAAATGCGTTCAGCGCACCGGGCATGGTGGAGCTCTTGCTGCGGCACGGAGCCCGCCCCGGTCCCGGCCTGGCCGATCCGGCCCTGACACTGGCGCGCCTGCTTGCCACCCAGGCCCCCCTCAGTCAACTGGAGGCCGCATTACAGGCCGGAGGCAAGGCGGATTCCACCATGCCCAATTTTTGTGGGCTGCGGCACTCTGCCCTAATCCGGCCGTTCTGGAAGCCCTGGTGAAGGCCGGAGCCAACCCCCGACAAGTTCTGCCGGGGGGCGACGCCCGACTGGGGGACAATGCGCTTTTACTGGCGGCCGAGTATAATAGGAACCCGGAGATTATCCGTTTTCTGCTGCGTAGTGGCCTTGATGTGAATAGTAGGTCGTCTCTGCTGGGGGACAGTGCCCTGATGATGGCCTGCCGGGCGAACAAAAATCCTGCTGTGGCGGAAACCCTGATCCGTCACGGTGCCGATGTGAACATACGCAATGGGGTCGCCTGTTCAGCCTTTCTGTTCGCGGCGCGACGGGCGGACGGCTTGGTCCTCCTGCGTCTGCTGGCGGAGCGGGGGGCGGACGTACTGGCTGCCGATGCCAGCCTTTCCAATGCCCTGCACGCCGCCTGTTCAGGGCAGAGCGGCCTTTCCTCCGTCCGCTTTTTGCTATCCGTGGGCCTGCCCGTCAATGGGCGGAGCGGGCAGGATTTTGGCGCGTACAGCCCCCTGATGCTTGCCGTACGGAACGACGCTCCTGATGCGGACGTCATCCGTCTGCTGTTGCAACATGGGGCGGATCCGAGCCTGCGTGACTTGGACGGAAAGCGGGCTGGGGACGAGCTGTCCGTCGAGCGTATCATTTGGCTGAAACAGAACGGTCTGGCTGAAATCTTGTAGAATTGATCAAGGTGCGATGTTGCACTTGGGCGAAAAACATATATGTCTGAGGGGGACTAAAGGTCGCCCATCGCACAGAGGAAAAGCAGAGGCGATATCATGGGGGCAATTCATCTAGGGACTTTCTCAGGCAGGGTGGACAGCCATGATATCGCCTCTTGTTTCATCATCTGTTGTCATAATCCGCGTCATGACTGTTGTCAGGACGGGAGCTGGCAGGTTCGCGTACCTTCATATAGGTATCTGCATTGTTGATGACATACCAGAGTCCGTCCTGGTACTGCTTGACCCAGACTATACGGCGGCTGTCAGACCCTGATGAGATCAGGAAGACCCGGGCATAGTCGGCCTCGTTCGACTTGCCGGAAAAGACCAGCGAATAATTCTCGGGCGACATGCGGTAGCCGTTTTGAGGACTCGTTCCCGAAGCAAAACTTCTGAATATGTAGTGGCAGGCGGGATCCTTCAGGCGACGTGCAAATGTCACATACTTCTGTTTTTTTTCCCAGTTGGCATCAGCGTGCATGATATAGCGCAGCATCTTGGATGCTTCCGTCCGGCGACTGGGATCAAAGTAGCAGAATACGGCGTCAAAATACATTTTGACAGCCCCTTCGGGACTCCTGGCAACGGAGTTGCAACGTGATTTGAACTCGGCAAAGGTCGAAGGAAGCCCTGCCGGGGCGGAGGGGGATGATGTCACGCTGCCTTGGTTCATAAGCGGGTAGAAGAGCTGAGAAGTATTGAATGACTGGGGAACCGTGGGTACACATGCATTTATAAGCATGATACAAAGTATGGCCAGACAGGTGATGATATGTCTTTTCATACATTCATTCCTCTAAAAATATCGTGTGGTAGGCTAGACTAAAAGAATTTTGAATCGTTCTCAGAGCGTTTTCACCTGTCTGACCATGCAGGATTATCAGCGGGCGGACTTCCAGTACGTTTTGTCATTGACCATATTCCAGAAACGCTCCTGATCGATATCCGTTACGATACGGGCCTTGGAGCATCCGGCTGGAGAGACCTTGGGAAATGCCAGTGACTGCCCATACGACAGACCGTACTGTGTGTTCACATCGATGGCGCATGTCTGCTCCGCCGTGATGATGTCAGGATCGATGATCGCGGCGGCCACTAGGACGTCCCAGACGAAATGGGTGAAGGCGGGATCCTTGGCGAAGCTTTGACCGACGAAGGTGTTCTTCAGGATGTCGGCCTGAGGACTCTTGCCCAGACTGGTGAGGAGGCGATCATAATGGGCCTTGCGGAAGACCGCCTTCTCGCACACGTCCAAGCCGAATACGATCTGTTCCTTGAAGGGCGCGCGGACAGTTATCTGGGCGGCTTCGGGGTCTATCCACCAGTTGAACTCCGCCGCCGGAGTCACGTTGCCGGGCTGGAAAAAAGCTCCCCCCATATAGACCACCCGCTTAACCAGAGGCACGATATCCGGGGCCATGCGGATGGCGGCGGCCAGATTTGTGCAGGGACCGATGGCGACTATGGTCACTTCATGGGGGTGTGCCCGGATGGTGTCGATGATGAAATTGACGGCATGTGTCTTCAGCGGCTTGAACTGCGGTTCCTTGCCATAGTGCGTCTTGTAGAAGTCCTGCCAGCTTGCAGGTTCTGACCGCCCCAGCGAGCCCAGCCAGGCGTCGTGTCCCATGCCGAACTGGGCGCGCTCCATCTCGAAAAGTTCGTGCCTATGCGGGCGCAGGGGGTAGCGCATGCCTTCCACTACAGGAATATCGCGTTTTTCGATCTCCAGATGACGCAAGCTGTAGGCCACGCCCTCCTGTACCCAGCTGTTGCCGGTGACGCAGGTTACGCCAAGCAGATCTATGCCCGGCGCATTGGCCAGCATGATGAGGGCTACCCCGTCATCGAACATCTCGACCATGTCCGTATCCAGCAAGACTTTCTCTTTCTGCTGGGCCGCCTGAACACTTGTTCCGCAGAGCAGGCAAAACGCCGCCATGCTCAACAATATGTGACTAATGATTCTCATGATTGTACTCCTTGCTTGTTTTGTCCTGTCAGAGCTCGAAAGGGCTGCGACGTCATCTTGAAGGATAATCAAGGCTCAACATTACGTCATGGGGTCAGTGATGACTATGTGATAACCACAATCGTTCAAAAATTTTTCCGAATAGAGCTATGGAAGTAGTTTATGGTATGATTGCATGGCAACACTTCTAAAGTCCTTTGAAATATACGTCCACATAATCGACTACGGGGTCACAGGGGTTATCCATTTGCTGGAGCCGCCAGTACTTGCGGTTTTTCGTTACGCGAAATGTAAATTCTCCCGAGCGGGGACAGGGCTTTCCGCCGGCAATATGGCTCACCCGTGTGACAAGAACCCCCGTGACCACAAAATTTTTGTCATCTAGGATGCGCACGTCGCCGTTCAGGGTTACAAAATCACCTTTGTGTTCCTGCCTGGCATCAATACGCAGGCCGCCCGTTTCCGTGCGAGAAACAACAGCCTCGCCCATGGGGCCTTCTATCCACTGCAGGGAGAACATGTGCTTGCCCAGCAGCTTTTCTTCCATTGGGATCGACTTGGTGGCAGACGCGGTCGTTTGGGGTACAAGGAGTACATTCAGTTTGGTCAAAAGAACCTTTTTGTCCAAGGGGGCAAGCTTGTTGCCATTGGCTTTTACTTTTTTAAGAAATTCCGCGATGATGGCGGCCGTTTCCGTACCCGGATTCTCCAATGTCACACTCTCCAGCTCTTCCAACCATTCATTTTCCATCTTACCATTGTTGTAGTCAGGAAAGGCGGGCGTGTTGGGCAAGTCGCTGAATAAAATGTAGGTTGCAAATTCAAGGTAACGTTTTTTGCCTTCGATGAAATAAAAGCTGTCGGCGGGCACTGTTTTCAGGTATTGTTCCCACTGCGTAGCCCATGTTCCCATCTCTTTCACCGAATGACGGCAACCGCCATCGGAGAACAGTATTTGCGGCTGAGTGTCCAGCAGGTTCACATAAGCAGTATAGGCGGCAACGGGAGGATCAAAGATGACTTTTTTGCGCAAGGTGATCAGGTCTGCCATGAGGAAGGGGCTGCCCTCGACGATCCCTGGAATCAGGCAATAGCTGGCCAGTACATCAAAAATTTTCTGGTCATCAGTGCTTAAACTAGCTTGGGAGCCGACATATTGGGTTTTCGCCCAGCGGTCCAAGAGTTGTATCACACTGTCTTCTACCGCGTGGATATCCTTACTGGTAAAGGTGGCGTAGTCAGTCCCTGCAAGCACCTCTATTGCCGCCTTGTTGGACTCCATGCCTTCATATTTGCTGAGAACGGTATTACAATTTTGTACCCAGACATCCAAGGCCGTTTTTAATGCAGCTTCGTCCACAGCACCGTTGGAGGCTATATCCTCAGCCTTGGGTGCGGGCATAAGTTCCACACGCACGCCTTGTGCTGCCGTAGCATCAGAAGTGTTTCCGGTCGTCTTAAGAGGTGTTCCATTCTCATCCTCCACTTGGACCACGTCCGCAGCGCTGATGTACGCATCGGGAGTTCTGTACACAAGGTGAGCATAGGCCATGCCATCTCCGATATGCTTCTGAACCTCCACCACCTTGATCCACTGCGGACTGGAACCGCTCCCGGTCATGTCGTTCACTATCCAGCCTTTTCGGGCTGTATCCAGCCGCCTGGCATCAGTGGATGCGTCCTCGCGTATGGGGGTATCACGTACAACTTGCCAGAAAGCGGCGTGGGCCGTGCCAACATACAAAGCCATCCCCAGAACGCCACACAGTGCGATCCAGAATCTTTTCATGTTTGTCTCCTTTTGACGATGCTACCAGGTAGACATCGCAGGCTCTTCACTTTCCGAAGGCTGTTGTTGTGCCACTGAAGGGGTTACTGCTTCTGAAGATTGTAGTTGCTCTGGAGGAGTTACATCTTCCGAAGGCTGTGGTTGTACTGCTGGAGGAGTTACATCTTCCGGAGGCTGCGGTTGCGCCGGAGGAGCAACATCGAAATTGGCATCGTGGCTATTGTTCAGAGCAGAGACCGCAGGATCACGTACTTTTGCATACGTATCTGAATTATTGATGACATACCAGAATCCATCAGGATACTGCTTGACCCATACTCTTCGGTCCGAGTCTGCTCCGGACGAACGCAAAAACACGCGGATATAATCCTGTTGCTGGTCTTTTTTGGAAAAGACTAGCCTATAATCATCGGGTGACATACTGTATCCATTTTCAGGACTTGTTCCCGATGCGAAACTTCTGAATATATAGTGGTAGGAAGGCTCCTTCAGACGACGTATGAATGTTACATACCTCTGATTCCCTTCCCAGTTGGCATCGGCGTGCATAATATAGCGCAGCATCTTGGATGCTTCCGTCCGGCGATTGGGATCAAGGTAGCAGAATACGGCGTCAAAATACATTTTGACAGCCCCTTCAGGGGTGACGGCGACAGTATGGCAGCGCTCTTTAAAGTCTGCATAGGTTGATGGAAGACCTTTCGCTGAGGCAACAGTATTCTTTTCTTTTAATGGTTTGGCCGAGATGCAATACGGATCCAGGCACATGCCCATGATAAGCAGGGACATGATTAAAAAAAGTTGTGTTCTCATACGTTTTTCCTGCAAGTATGGCTATCAATCTGAGCACAGAAAGGAGCCAAAATTTTGTGAAACAGTATCTGACGACATGGAAACAGTTCCTTTTAGATCAAACAAGTGAGGTCCTAAGAAAGAGCCTCCATAAGGGAGCCTTATTTTACCACAGGTTCCTATCTTGGATCCGGATTTCATGGCAAAGACGGCAGGCACTTCGCTCATGGATAAAACCCCCCATTGGTCCAGATCGTCACCTGCAAAGGCATAGGCACCTTTTTGGCACCCCACACATTGAACCTTGTTGATCTGTGCCTTGATGGCCGAACCTCCTTTTATGACCACAAAACTGTCGGCCTGTGTCATAATGGTATATCCGGAAGTCATGAATTCTCTTTTTTTGTCAAAAATGTGTGCTCCATCAAACATTTTTTCGCATTTTTTTATGGGACTTCTGGTCTTTAGTATAATCCACTTTGATTGCTGATAATTGGGATCCTTGTGCTGGATGATCTTTCCGTCGAGACTGTCAGGAGTAAACGTAAAAACTCGTTTATTACACGACCAGCATCCCCATTCTATGACAGGGATAGTACGTTCTTCACCGGAATCACCTGCCAGGCTAACGCTTGAGTTGCCTATGATTAAACAAAGCAGCAGGGTTATTGCAGGCAATGCCATGTTGGCTTTCATGTTCATTCACTCCTGTAAGGGGGTATTATTCCATCGCATAAAAGCGGGATTTGTTTTTATGTCATCAAGTCTGGTGACGTGTCAGATAATCCGATTTCGGGATAGCGTGGTTTCACTATTCCCTGGAACTTTATTGCGAATGTCACTCTTGTCTGTGACACAGCCCCATGTTTCCTTTTTTCATGCCCGGACTGGTATCCATCACGATATCCTCGCCAGAATCGGTCATACGTCATGTGCCAAACAGTGCTATCTCCCCTGCATGCGGTGCTCGTATTCGGCCAGCCTCTGCAGGGAACTGCCGCGGAACTGCAGATCCGCCAGAGAGGTGGCGAATTGTGCCCCCCAAGCCTTTTCCAGTCCCAGCGCCACAGCGTAGGGCATGAAACGGTGGAATTCTTCCGGTGTCCGGTCCGGCGGATTAAAGGTGTTGAGACGCGATGCTTCTGCAGTCCCCAGATACAGGGCAAGACCTTCGATCTCCGCCAGAATCTGCGCGGCCTTGGGGGCAGGTCGCTTCATGAGAGGCATGAAGACCATAGGCAGAAGCAGAATGCCCATAAAGGCCAGATTGCCGCTGCCCATAAAACTGTTGGCCCAGAAGAGTGTCCCTCCCACCACAAAGAAAAGCAAAAGGAAGCCCAGAATCTTTAAGGGGACTAAGAATACTTCCGTAATGCTTCGGGTCAGCCAGAGGAGATAGCCCATCAATCCCAGCCAGAGCAGGGGGCGCAGCGCACTCCAGCTGTGCATGAACGGGTAAAGGGCAAAGTCCGACATGCTTTCGTCGAGGATGACGTCATACACCAGCATGACGGGCACGAGCAGTATATAGACTCCCAGAAGGAGCAGGTTGAGGTAACCCATTTCCTGCCAGCGGACCAGGATGCTGACTGCATACTGTGTGCTACGATGGGTCAAGAAGGTGAGGCCGAGCGTCAGGCTGAAGGCGGCCAGGACTGCAGGGATGTCCTCAGCACCAAAATTGAGCCAGAGGGCACCCTGAGCCAGGAGTGTCCCGCCATAACAAAGGATGAACATCAGGCTGACCAGGTTCCCGTTTATTTGCCACATGTCGCGGTACTGGGAAGCGAGGGCCTCGTAGGATGTGGAGCGGGCCTCGGCCACCTTCCAGGCGTTTTTCCTGCTCACTTCAAGAGGCTGGGGCGGGCGGGTGGGAAAGAGCTTCCGTAGGCAGCGTCGCTCTGCCATGTCGAAACCACGACCCCGCTTCAGGAGGTCTTCCCAGATGCGGCGTTTGTGCTGGCTGCTTTCATCTCCTTTTGGGCCGGTATTCCTGTTTTCGGTGCCGTAACTGTCTATGGAGGTCCGCTTCATGATCTCACTGCTTGTCCGCAGGACATAGGGATCCGTGCGACTGCCTGTGCCAGTCATATCCACCATTTTCTGGGTCGCCAAGTTCAGCAGGAGCGCGGAAAAACCGCGAGAGGTCAGCATGGCCGCCTCGCGGATATAGGCCACGGCTGCCGGAGAGAGCGTTTTGCCGTCCGGACCAAGGGGCGGATAGAAAAGCGGGATGGAGACCTTGGGGCGCGGGTTCTTGCCGAACTTGAACCAGATCCCGCCGCACAGGAGCAGGAGCAGGGCAAAGACGCCCCACAGGGTGCTTTTGACGGTGGAGAGCGTTTCTTCTGATCCATCGGAGGTGACGACGCCTTTGTTCCATTCCACGGAAACGACAAAGTGTTCAGTATCCATCATGGGCTCTTCACCTCGGAAGAAGGCCACCCCATCCTTGTTGAGCCATTGGGTGACGGGTCTGTGCCCCATGGTTGTATGCCCCAGCCGGGACCATTGCTTGCTGACGATCGCTCCTTTCGGCAGGGCTATGGCGCAGGAAAGCCTAAGGGGGCTACTATTGTGCCGACTTGTGCCCCAGATATCCCAGTCCAGTCTATCCACGTTGGAGAGAAAAAGAATCCTGTCTCTAGCCTTGTACTTCAGGGTATATTCGTGCACGGACAGGCTTTTGTCCTGGGCCATAAGACGCACGTGGCGGCTATTGTCTTTTTCCTTCACATACACGCTGGGAGTGACGGGCTTGCCATCGGCTGTGACTGACACCAGCTCCATATCCGATTCCTGTACGAAGGGGGCGAGACTGCCGTAGATCTTTGCCCCACTGCTCAGAGGACGTTCCACGGAAGGACCAAAGCCCTTCAGCCGCTCGATAATGGTTAACTCTCCGTCGGGAGCCACCTGGATAAGGGCAAAGCAGGAAGGCATGTCCGGGGATGGGGCGGAAGAGAGAGGAGTTTCCGCCCCGAGTGCTACGACTGCTGGGGGGAGCATCACCGCCCATAGAAGAAGCAAAATGACGCGACACATGTCTTAAAACCTCACTTCCGGCACAGTCGCTTCTGCGGGATCGGCCAGTTCAAAATATTCTATCTTGCCGAAGCCGAAGGCGCGAGCCACCAGATTGCCGGGAAACTGCAGCACACGATTATTCTGGTCGCGGGCTGTGCCGTTGTAGTAGCGGCGGGACAGCTGGATCTCATCTTCCAGCAGGGCAAGCTGTTCTTGGAGCTGCATGAAGTTTTCGCTGGCGCGCAGATCGGGATAGTTTTCCGATACGGCAAACAGGGAACGCAAGGCTCCCATCAGCTGATTTTCCGCATTGGCGATGGACGACAGCGAGCCGGAAGAAGAGGCGGAAACAGCCTGGGCGCGCAGCTCGGCGATTTTGGTGAGCGTATCCTGCTCGTGGGTCATGTAGCCCTTGACGGCACTGACCAGCGAGGGAATCAGGTCATGACGGCGCTTAAGCTGTACACCGATGCCGCTCCAGGCCTCATCCACCATATTTTTTCCATTCACCATGCCGTTATAGAGCAGAATGAGGCTTATGGCGATCGTTAGGGCAATACCTACTATGATGATGACAGTAATCATAATGTCTACTCCATTTCTTCATTCACGATGTTCACGGGATACAGGTGCAGAGAGCCGTCATTTCCGTTGTAATTCAGGGAAAAAACAGGGGTTGTACCATCCTCCGCTGCATAGGAAAACCCGATATTGGGTATGCTGCCTATCATTTCGACAAGAGCATAGAGGGGCTTGTCCGGACTGAACAGTGGCAGGGTATAAAGCATCTTTGTCTTTTTGAATCTGATGGTCGTATCATTGGGATCCTTGTTGGGCACATACTCAATGGCTATGATGCTGAAGTTCCTCAGAGTTTTTTGGGCTGCGACAAGCAGCTTGACAGTGTAGTCCTGATTGGAGGTGACGGTCAGCTCATACGCCCCAACGGCCAGCTTGTTCAGGAGATCCGGGGCTTCCCTTACAGACAGGGGCGCGGGCAGGCCGGTCTGTGATGTCGCATAGGCTGTGTTCATCATGCCCAAAGTGATCATGAGTGCCACAAGGGCAGGAATCAGGCTCGTTTTCATCATATTTCCCTCCTATTCTCCATAACGGTATTTCTTGCTCTGCATTACGTTTTCAAATAGCGCGAGGAGTTCCTTCTTAAAATGTATATATCCTTGATATTCAGTAGGATTAAACACAACATCAATAATCTCAATAGGTATTGCATCTCCATAATTGTGAATATAGTATTCATTATCCGGTGCATCATCTTGCTCTGGATAATACTCCACATAAAAAGTCACGTAAGGGACGGCCGTTGCATCATTATCCATTTGTGCGGCCTTGGCCTTATCGTTCCAGAGGTTTGGCTTGTGCCGCTTGATTAGTCCATTCAGCTTTTGCAGAAAGAGGGGGGCAGTCTTGTAATATTCCTTGTTGCCAGCTATGTTCCCACGGCAGATCCGGACGTTTACCTGAGAAGATAAATCCTGGGCGCATAGCATCAGCCATGTGTTTTCGTTTTGTTCCAAGTGTTCATGAAATGAGAAAAAGCGGATCTTGTCAGAATGTATTTCCTTTGGAGGTTCATAGGGATAGCGCTGTACAGTCTTTTCCCACAAATCCATAAGATCCGAGATAAAAGCCTGGGAGCCTTGCGGCAGAGTCCGGCCTGAGATGGATAGCTTCTGTCCCGAATCCCACAGGACATTTAGTGAATAGGATCCTTCATCCAATGCATATATGCCATCGGGAAGTGGTTTGTCCCGATGATCGGTCCAGGCAATAATGTTGTGGTGTGCGGCAAGAATAGATAAGTGTTCCAGCACCCAGCCATTGGCTTCCCGGCGATATTTTTTTTCTTTGTAGTTCACCTGCATCATGACTTTGCCGTCTCTGGTTGTCCATACATGGAAAGATTGAGGTGCCATCATGCCGGAAACAATGTAGGAGAAGGAACGCACACTATCCAGATTTTTGGCTGAACAGGGCGTAGGCAGGAAAAGAAGAAAAAAGGCCGGCACCAGTGAGAACAGGGAGAGATGCATTCTTGCCTCTTGCTTAGAGTGTTATCGGGCTTTCAGCGCCATTCATGCCGATAGGGATTTGCCCATACACATTCCGGCGGCAGCCAGCCGCTGACGTTTCGCCCCGTCTTGGTGGTGCAGGAGACCTTGAGCCAAGCGCCGCGCACACTCAGAAGACGCAGGGGCGTATCCGTGGGCAGGATGGCCACCTTAGGGGCATTGTAATCGGGGTTGGCTTTCAGGCGGGCATCCCCATCCTCGGTTGCGCAGGCATAGGCACCCAGCACGCTTTTGTGCATCCAGCCTTGCTTGTCGCCATAGTAGAGAACCTTGAACCAACCTTTCCGCTCTTCCAGAAGTGTGACTACACGCCGCGTCAGCTTCTCATCATCGGGCAGCTCGTTATTGACCGGGAAGGGGATGGTAGCGATGATTTTGCCGGAGGGAGCATCGCGCACGTTGGTTCCCATCCTGTCGCTGTCCGTAATCAGAGCCTGTACAGACATGCTCTCGTACGGCATGGCGTTGCTGACAAGCGGGGCTTGAATGCCCGGAGCATTCGTGTCCATGAGCGCATTCTGCGTCTGCCCTTCAACGCTGGTGGAAGCGGGGTTGGGGGGGGCAATACCTGATGCAGCTTGTCCACCAGAACGTTCTCTCTTCGCCCGCTTTTGCCGCGCAGCATTGTCCCACAGCCAGCCCAGACCGGCATCCTTCAGCCAGGCTTCACGCTCGGGCCATAACCCTTCCCATGCACGCTGTCCCTGGCTGTCCCGGACTTCCGTATCTGCGCCTCTTTCCAGCAGGGCCTTGATAACTTGCGGGTTCTGGTTTCTGCGGACGGCCACCATGAAGGGAGTTTCCCCCATCATCTGGGGATTGGTCACGGCATCGACATCCAGACCTGCATTGATGAGGATATGGACAGCCTGAGGATCCCATCCCTGTTCAGCAACAATGTGCAGAATGTTCTGTCCTCCGGCCTCTTCGGGCAGTCCCTTCTTCGGATCTGCTCCGCCTTTTATCAGCGCGTGCAGTACCGATGCGTCCGGCTGGAACACGGCCGCCCACAGCAGGGGGGTGAAACCGTTCGGTAGTATTTTGTTCGTTCCGCCAAAGTTTATGGTGCTGCGCCATTCCTCCAAAGGAGCCTTGCGAACAGCCAGTCTGGCCAGATTCAGAGGCGGGCCGAGATACGCTTCCGCTTTTCCGGTGCCTGGGCGCGCACCAAGCTGGACCATAGACTGAACAGCACCAAGTTCCTGTGCGGAAGCACCTAACAGGGCATAATCAAGAACCGTGAGACCTGAGCTGTCCTCTTGATTCCATGCATCGCCTTCCCTGTGAGGAACTGGCTCATCGCTTTCCTGCATACCTTCATATACCCATTCCTGTTTGTCTGCCCAGGCCTGCGCATAGTCATTGAGGACCATGAACTCAGTGGTTGCCGCTGCGATGCCGGGCACGCCCGGAGCGAATGCTGCCAGAAGCAGAACAAAACAGTAAGGGAACAGACGGATTGACATAAGGGAGCCTCCCATGTGGTCTGTCGGTTGTTTATTGAGATATGGTACGGACCTCGATGGGCTGAGGCACGGCAAAATCCATGCCGTACAGCCGTATGGTTTTGGGCGTAGAACCATCCAGTTCAGGGAAAAAGAATGTCAGCTTTTGTGCGGCCCGTTCCGGTACTGTCACAAGGCGTTCCCCGACGGGGTTTTGCTCGTAGACAAAATTTTCCTGATCCAGCAGAAGGATCTGCTGTTTCTCCGTAAGCCCGGTCAGGCGCACGGGGAACTCCTGCGGGTTTTTGACGGCCAGAATGATGCGCCAGGAGCGGTCTTCCTGTTGTTCAGCCTTGAGGACTCGCGTTTCAGTCAGGGTCGCGAGGTCTTTGCTGTTAGTGATGAGCCGCGTGCCGTCCGAGCCGTCGAGCTGGGCCTGCATATCGCGTGCGCCTTCCTGCATACCCTTCGTCATACCGCCGATGGCTTCCCCCATAATGGAGAACAGGCCACCGAATGCTTCCTGAAGGTTCAGTTCTACTTCTTCTTTGGAGGAAGATGAGGAGGGAGTGGGAGAGAAACTGTGCGTGCTCTCCGGGGAGCCTGAATGCGAAGCAATGGAAGATGATGATTCCGCGCTGGACGCGGTTTTCGCCGTGAAAAGCGGAGCGGCAAGGCTCAGCCCCACAAGACAGTACAGGCCCAGGAAAGTGCTCATAGTGCGCGTGTTGCCGTTCCCCTCTCGCCTTTCCGTTTCTACGCCCATTTGTGTACCGACCTCACGGAGGCCGAAGCGGTTATCTGCGGCCTTGCCGGGCAGGCAGAAAAAAATAAACAGGGGAATGAGGCCCACGATGGTCAGCCCCAGCAGCATCCACCAGCCGTTGAAGTTGATGTCGTGCAGACGCCGTACAGCAACGGCCAGAGCAGGCAAGAAAAGTGCCAGCTGAACGATGCCCATGGCATCATCTGCCGTTTCCGTGCCCATAAGCTGCTGAACGGCGGCGTAGATTGCCATGCATACAAGCGAATTGAACAGGGAAAACCACCAGTACTCCGCCCTCGTAGCGCGCCCACGGAATGTTGCGTATTTCCTGAGGCAGCGGACAACGGATTCCTTGAAGCCCAGCCTGTGCGGATTTGGAGTTATGCTATGTGCGCTGTTCATGGCTGTTCTCCTTTGTAGAGCCCGTCAGAATCTTCATGTTGCGGATGGCGGACGGGTTCGGCGTGGTCTCTGTTCTTCCGGGGTGTCTACTTACGAATGATGCGTTCGCCCTTGGGCTGAGGCAGAGGTAAATGCTTCTTCATGTATTCTTCCACCACCGTAATATCGATGGGTTCGGGCGAAGGAATCACCTTGCTATTCTTGAGCATTTCGTAAGCATCCCCGCCGCGTGCCAGATAATCGGTGATGATGATGCCATAGTGGGCTTTGGGGTCGAGGGAAGTGGCCGTGTCCTTTTCATCCAGGATTTCCGCCTTGACTACGCGGGAACCCGCCGGACGCGTACCGTCAACGACATAGCGCAGACCTGCGGTGTGCAGAAGGCGCGGGCCCTTGGCGCCTTCTTCAGAAACGCCATGTTCAAGGGCTGCCAATAATAGTTCTCCCGTGAGTTCGCGTATCACCAGAGTGTTGCCGAACGGGATGACGCTGAGCAGATCGCCCCGGGAAATGGATCCTGCAGGAAGGGCAGCTCGCACGCTGCCGCCGTTACACAGGGCTACATGCGCGCCAAAGGGGCGTGCGTATTCCAGCATGGCGTCAGCGATAAGGCTGCCTCCCAGGCAGTCATCCTCGCGGCAGGCATCCATTCCATCGGGCATGGAAATATTGTGGCTGCCTACCTTGATATTGCGGTATTCATCCAGAATGGTGGCGTAGTTCTTTACCAAGGCACTTATTTCCGCATTGCGCGGTTCTGAGGCAGAAAGTTCTCTCGCTCCACCGCTCCAGGCTAGGGGAACTCCCTGTTTGTCAAAACTGACATTGAGCTCACCCAGATACTGCGTGGCCCGTTTGGCGCTGACCACCAGTACAGGCTGTCCAGAGGGGGAATACTCGACTATGGGATAGGGACCTTCCTCGGAGTCCGGGCCCAGATAGCTGTGACTATGGCCACCTACGATAATATCCACACCGTCCACGCTGCGCCCCAGTTCCCTGTCGTCAGCCAGTCCAATGTGCGTAAGAGCGATGATGTGCTTTACACCTTGTCCCTCCAGCTCCTTTACTGTCCTTTGCAGGCAGTTGACCGTATCTTCGAAAAGAGTATGGGAGCAGGCGGAGGCCAGATTAACTACTTCATTGTTGGCTATGCCCACTATGGCTACTTTTTGCCCGCGTACTGTGAGTACGGTGTAGGGAGCATAGTTGCCTTTGAGCATGGGACAGCCTTTTTCGGGCTTCAGGTTGGCTGCCAGCACGGGAAAGGGAATATCCTCCAGAAAGCGCGTCAGTTCCAGGCAGCCTTCGTCAAATTCATGGTTGCCCAGTGTCATGGCGTCGTAAGGCATGTACTGCGCCAGCGCGGCAAGCATGGGCCACTTGTTTACGCTGTAGAAAAGGGTCCCCTGAAATTGATCACCCGCATCCAAGGCAATGACGTTGTCGTTTTGCGACTTGGCCGCGCGTATGGCACTAGCGATGCGGCTCAGTCCGCCGCGGCATTCTTTGTCATCAAAGCAGGCGTTGCCATACTTGTTGATGCCCGCAATGTGGGAATGTGTATCGTTTGTATGCAGGATGGTCAGTGCAAGACAGTCTTCCTCCAGAGATGGACGCTGCGTATGCGAACAGCCTTCCTGTGCCAGGGACAGGGTAAAAAGCAAAAGCACTGTACAGACTGTTTTCGCGCAATGGCACAGGATGTTCATGCGAACCCTCCCCGAGTAGTCAGGTTTAAGAAACATCTTGCTTTTTGGACTGGCAAGGGGGCCGCAGGCCCTGTCGCTTGCGGCCCCGTTCATGTTAACGCTGTTCAACCTTCACGTTCTGGGCAAAGCCGCTCAGTTCAGCATCAGGGAAGGCCCCTTTGGAAACGATTATCCTCTTCAGATTTGGCAGGGCCTTGAGGGGGGCTAGGCTGCTGATGCCTTTGCTACCCTTCATCTCTACATAGGTGAGCCCGGAGCACCCCGCCAGAGCTTCAAAATCGGCTATCTGGCTGTCGTTGATTCTGACCGAGCTCAGATTGGACAGTCTGGCCAGACCAGACAGGCTGAATGGCTCACCTTCCACATTAACCTTGACCAGAGTAAGTTTTTCCATGGAAGTGAGAGCGGCCATATTGCCCGCGTTCACGATCTTGGCACCTGTGATGCTCATTTCTTTCAGCTTGCCCCAGCCCTTGGCGCAGGCCATGTCAAAGGGGTCACCGCTTTTTTTATTGTACTCCGAGGTGATGGTGAACTTCTGCAGCTCCGTCAGTTCAGCCAGGGCAGCGGAATTGGTAGCACCGTCCACTGACCAGAGCTTGAGTTCCTTCAGCGTCTTCGTTTTACCCACACTACCAAGGTCACCCACGGGAACGCGCATTTTCCAGATTTGGAGCTTTTCCACTTTGGAGGAAGCCAGGGGGGAATAGTCGGTCACGTATTCGGCAAACACGTCAAAGACACGCAGGGCAGGCAATTCGGCGACAAAGGCTATGTTGTCCAGCTTGGTGAGACCGCCATTGAGCTCCACGATCTGCTTCAGCGCACCCAGAGTAGAGAAGTCGGCTTCCTTGACAGCATAGTAGGTGAGCTTCTTCAGTTTTTCACAGTTGGCCAGCGGGCTGAAGTCCTTCACTGTTGCTCCATAGAGATTCAGTTCGCTCAGGTTGGGCATCTTGGCGAGAGGAGCAAGGTCATTGATGGTGCAGTATTTCAGCTCAAGCTTGGAGCTCCCTAGGTGCTGAAGCGGCGAGAGATCCGTTGGAGCGGCTCCATTGATGGTGACGCGGGGATTGCCCGACAAAGTGGGAAAGCCCTCAAAAGACGTCAGGGAATTCCCGGCGTTGATCTCGACCTCCTTGAGGCCGGTCAAGTCCGCCATCCATTTAAGGTCTGGGCCCATAGCGTCGCTGGTCAGTTCAAGCTTGATTAGCTTGAGGTTGGCTAAAGGTGACATATCCGCCACGGATTCGGCGTCCATCTCAAAAGAGGTCAGATTTTTGAGCCCCGCCACAGGAGCGATGCTCGTGATTTCATCCTTTTTGCCTTTGATGCTGATACTGGTGGCATCGGGGAAGGTCTGGCAGAACTTGACCAGATCTGCATCGTTGATGTTCTCAAGTTTAAAAGTCGGTATCTTGATTTTGCCAGCAAACTCCTTGGCCTGGCTGATGCCATCATCGGTGAGCGCTTCTTTCACGGTGATGGTGCTGCCGGAACGCTTGACGGAAGGCTCCGCATAGGCTGATGAAACACTCAGCCCCACTGCCAGCATGGCGCAAAGAATGGTTTTCATGGACATATAGGTTTCCCTCCTGCTTCTTTTTGAGGAATGTTTTGTCCAACCTTTGGGAGACGTTGCCTGTCACCGTCTGCATTTTTCCCCTGAGCCGACGGTATTTGTTCAGACTGCGAATATCCGCTTGTTCAAACGGGACGCAACGTAACAACCTGAGAACACTGATACTCTCTATTCTTGTGTAAACAGCTCCCTAACGCTGTCCCATTTGAGATTGAGATCCGCTGCCCATGCCGTTGCACATAGTGCGTGCAATACAAACATTGCGACGATAATCTTCTTCATCTTTTGCTCCTTGTCTTTTCATGGTTACAGATAGAACGCCACTGCACTCTAGGCCGAGGCAGGATTTGCCTTCTTCATGCGTCCCTTGATGAACAGCAGGATAACGAGCGCAAGCGCTGCGCCCAGCAGGCAGAAGCCCAGCACGGGACGGAAACGTACCCACGCTATGGCGATGATCACCAGTGACCAGGCAGAGCCCAGCAGGCCAGCCACCAGACCCGTACCGGCGCCCACGATGCTGCCCAGCAGGGGAATGACGTCGGCGAGGACCTTGAGAGGGGCGAAGACCATGCCGAAACCGGTGACGCACAGCACGAGGCCCAGGCCGCGCAGGATCCAGGCCATGGTGGCGTTGCCGCTCTTGGCGGCGTCGAACATGCTGTTCATGTCCTGTACGCCCATGCTGAGGCGGGAGAAGGTGTTGCCGTTGGAGGCACGGAAGGGAACGAAGGTATCGCCGTTCACCTTGGCGAGGATGGAGACCTCGGCGGCCGGGGTCTCGAAGAAGGTCGCGCGCACGTCACCGATGGACGGTGTACCGGGCTGGCGGCCTACATAAAGAGTGTTGCCCTGGATATGGATCATACTGGCGCCCTGCTGTCCCACCACCTGGGAGGTATCCATGTTGGCGTTGGGAGCAAAGAAAGCCTTTTGCAGTTCCGCGCGCTGCGCATCACTGAGGGAAATGGTCAGAGCCTTTTCTCCGCTAATGGAGCGGGTCAGGAATTCAGGGAAGCGGTACGCTCCAAAGGTGACGTTGGGGGCAATCCAGCTCACGTTTTCAGACTGGATGCGAGTCTTGTTTTCGTGTCCTTCCATCTTCTTGAAGGTCTGGGAATCCACGGGAGTGTCAACCCATTCCTTGGAATAGGTATAAGTGGTGACAGTTTCTTCTCCGCCGCCCAGCTTCGTTCTCTTTTCGGACTTACTGTGTTCGACCCACTGGTAATATTCCACGTGTCGGCGCATCTTAATGGCGTTTACCTTGACGCCGAAAACCGGGTCAGTCAGCTCGTCGTTTGTGACGGCGTTCCCCCTGGCATACACCAGCTTGCCTTCAAAAGCGCTGTCAATCTTGTCGATGCTGGGTATGGGCTCCGTCACCATCTGAGCTTCGGCAATGGCGTCGCCCGTGCGTACGGTGCGGCCTTCATTCCACCACAGCAGTACGGTAGCCGCGATGATCAGGAGAATGCCTGTTCCGATTCCCTTGAAGGAATTTCCGAGGCGGGAAAACCAACTGGTGCTTGTAACTTCCGTGTACGAACTGTTTTCATCGCTCATGGCTTTTCCTTGCTAGATGGTTGCGTTGTTCCGGGGCATAAACTTTTCCGCTTCCTAAGTGGAACATAGTTGAAGGATGTGTTTTTTTGCATCATCTCAGTAATGAACGGGAGGCATTTTTTTTGATTCGCCTATTTTTTTGATAAAAAAAGTTCTCATCCAGACAATGAAATCGGCTTCGTCCGGCTGATGAAAAAGGCCTCATCCCAATGATGAACAATGGACTTATCTATTTGATAAAAAAGAGGTTATACCGGGAACGCTTGCAAGTTGCATACAAGTCAGGAAAGGAAGTTTTCGGGCTTGGCAGATTGAATTTCTCGGCCAAAAGAGCTAAGAAATAAATGGTATAAATTTGGGAGAGTATTGCATAAAGAATGTTATAATGGCATACTCCAGTTAAGGAGTTCTTTATGCAATACTGTCCAAAATGTGCGTCAGAGCGGATTGTGAAGAATGGAAGACACTTGGAGCGTCAGAGATTTCGC
>NZ_JBNPLS010000036.1:0-18523 GCF_050313595.1 Desulfovibrio sp. SGI.169
GTTATTCATACCGTAAATGATGCTTTTTATGAAAGTATTTTACGTAACATTAAAATGTTATTAAAAGAAAATGGGTTGTTTATATTTATAGATTTTAAATGGCTGCCTAAAACTTTATATCGAGCTGAGTGGAACTTTAGTAATATAGTTCATTATATTGAAGATTTTAATTTTAAGTGCGTAAAAAGAAATCATCTTTCTTGTTTTATAGAACGTGCAATATTTATAAATAAAAAATAAATTGAAATGTTTTTATTTATAGTCAAAGCACTGTTCCTTCCGCACGGCTTCCGCAAGCTGGAGCCGGATAGCGTCCCCGGACGCCTTGCGCATATCCAGTCGAAAGGCAAAGCCGGAATACAGGCCGTCCACGGAGGCCAGAGCAACGCCGTCCGTATCCAGCGGATCGCCCAGTCGAGGCGTCCGCCGTCGGCGTCAACGTCGGGCGTAAAGGCATGGGTTCTCAAGGCGTCCAAGGTAAAATTGACGGTAGAGTTGACCTTGCAGATGGTCATGGCTGTGGTTGAAGACATGACACCGGGCATAAACACTCCCTGTAGTTTTGTGATAGGTTTGATGAGATGATTCGTGCGGCTCACCTCATGCGCGGACTGGAAATCACAAAGCCGGATACGCCGCCGAGGGGTGAAGCCGTCTGAACGGCGGCCTTGGCCTGCGGAGCCGTGAGCTGTCTGTATGCCTCCACATGCTCCAGAGCTTCCGCAAGGGTATCGAAGATGGCGTTAACGGTGTGTGTCCCGTCGATGATACGGTTTTTCTCGTACTGGACACGCAGGCCGATTCTGTCGCCAACCGTCTTGAACACGCGCAGTTCGTATGTCCCGCCGTCGTTCGCATCCAGCGTCAACGCATGTTCATGCTTGCCGTAAAAATCCGAACTGCTGGCGGAAAAGCCCGCGTTCGCAAGCCGATCATGGTATGATTGGGTGGCGTTGTGGTTTTCGGCAGAGTCTGCCGCCGTTTCCCGGACAGTCGGAGCCTCTTCCTTGAGTCCCCGCCGCGCGGCGTCCTCACGGGCGGCTATCAGACCTTCTTCCAGTGACGCGAACAGCCGAAGTTTCACATCTCGCGGCACGGTTGCCGTGCTGTGCCACAGGCCGTCATCGTACAGGCTTTGCCCCAGAGAGCCGACGGCGCTGTTGAAATAGGTACGGCGCAGGATATAGCCGTTTTCCAGCGTATGACCATTATGCTGATTGGAGATCGTATACTCCGATCTGCCTTCGCCTTCGCCGTATTTAAGGGTATGAAACTGTTTTTCCGGCGACTCGGCGGGAGGGGCGTCAATGTTGTCTGTGCCCGTCTGCTGCGGAGCTTCCGTTGCTGCTGGCTGATCGTCGGCAAGGGACGTTTTCGGCGTCCAGGCGGAAACGTAGCTTGCGTCGTCCTGCATTCGTTGCAGTTCACGGATGACAGCACTGTTATTCTCGCGTGCCAGCGCCAGTTCCGCTTTCTGGGGGAACTCCCTGCCCAGAGCGTCCTGTACGGTTGCCAGTTCGGCTTTTTCCTGTCGGCATTTCTCCCTGAACTTTTCCATACCTTCTTCCAGCCCCTTGCCCAGAAAGTTGTCCATGCGCTGGAACAAGCCGGACAGGCTGAGTTTGTCATCAAACGTGTATACCAGATTGTCGGGCCTGAACTCCCGCTCACCTGGGCCGCTGACGGTTATACGGAATCCATCCTTGCCACTAAAGGATTGCGTATGGCGGACAACGTGCATGACAAAGCCCCGATAGGTGCCGAACAGGGCCTTTGCTCCGACGTTGCGCGTAACCTCCTTGACGCAACCCAGCAGCAGGTCTTTCATCTTTTCGCCGTCCTTGTCGGTCAGCAGTCCTTCATCCGTACGCAGCTCGATCCGAATTTTTTCCTTGTCCTTTTCCCGAACAATACGCGTATTGGCGTCGCGGCAACGCAGATTTGCGGCATGGTCGGCTTCTGCCTCGGCAAGACGCGCATCCGTGCCTTCGAGCCACTTCAGACGGTCACGCATCCGGTGCTGGCCACGTTGATGCTGGGAATACAGTGCTTCCAGCTTGCGCAGATCGGCGGCAAGCTGCACCTGCATGAGTATGAGCGGATTACCGGATGCGGCGGCCTTCATTTCCGCCGCGTTGGCGGCCTCGCTCTGGACATCGTCAATCACGCGCTGCAACAAGTCCCCCTTGCGAAACTGCTCAATGGCAGCCGCCTTGTACTCAATGGTCTGCCACATCCGGGCGTCATAGGTCTGCTTTGTGGCATAATTGTAAATACCCACCGAAAAGTTGTCGGGATCGCGCTCATAGAACAGATTTCCCTGCCGGATGATGCGCCCGTTCCGCTGCTCCAAGTCGGAAGGACGCCACGGCGCGTCCAGATGATGCGCGGCCACCAGCCGTTTCTGGACGTTCATGCCCGCCCCCATCTTGCTGGTGGAACCAAGCAGAATGCGGACGTGCCCGGTGTTCATGTCGGAAAAGAGTTTTGCCTTGCGGACATCGGTATTGGCCTCATGGATGAAGGCAATTTCTTCTGCCGGAATCCCCCGCGCAACGAGTTTGTTCCGTATATCGTCATAAACAGAAAACCGGGATGACAGCGCAATAACGGCATCCATATCAGAAGCAACGGTAGCGTCCTCGCCGTTCTCGTCTCCCTCTTCAATAATGTCCGTGCCGCGTGCTGCCAGCTCCTGCCCTTCCGGGATCAGCGTGCCGTCCACATCCAGAAGCGTTTCAAATTCCGTATCTGGCTGAGGACTGGCATCGGCAGGGAGAGCCTTGCCGCTCTTGGGAGTGGACAGATCACAGAAAACAAGCTGCGTACCCCTGTCGGCTGCCGTATCCTGCCAAATGCGATGAATGCGCTCGACAGCGGCATTGATCTTGGAGCCTGCGAAATCCTCGGCTTCCGGGAGAATCAGACGAAAATCCAACCCTGCCTTGCGGGCGTCATTGGTAATCTTGAGTGGATTGTCCCGGCGCGGGTCTGGCGGCAGATTCTCCATGCGATGAATGATGCTGTTCATGTATTCGGCCTGATCCGGAGATCGCTCGGCCACGTCATTATACGGCTTGCCGCCGGTAACAGGGGGCGTCAGCGGACGCAGTCCGGCCTGCTTTGCCTGTTCGTCAAGCTCGTTCTTGGTGACGACATCGGCAAATGTCCGGTACATGGAGAGCAATTCCGGGATATTCTGGAACTTTGCGAACCGGCTTTTCAGCTTGTAATTGGCACTTGTTTTATGATATATTTTATTGAAATAATAGGATAAAAATTTTAAAAATATTTTTGATACCCTGAAAATTACCCGGCAAAAAACAGGATGTGAAAACACGTCGCTGTACGCTGCGGGGCAGAGTGCGCATAGGAGGGTAACGCCAGAGATATCCGTATTTGCAGCTCTGTTTTTCTGATTTTCTTTTTGGACGTTCCGGGATAGCATATTACGCTATATCGCTTTCAGGAGTCCCCATGACCTTTCAGGATATTCTTGCCAAATACCGCGCTGTTTCCTTTTCCGAACGCGACAAGGGCGACCGTTTCGAGCGGCTCATACAGGCTTTTCTGCAAACGGTACCGTGGTACGCGGGCGCGTTCCGGCATGTCTGGCTCTGGCGGGAATTTCCGTACAAGCAGAACCTCGGCGGCAAAGATACGGGCATTGATCTGGTTGCGCAGACCGGGGAGGGGGATTTCTGGGCCATTCAATGCAAGTGCTATGCGGCAACGGCCAGCATAGACAAGCCCGCCGTGGACAGCTTTCTGGCCACGTCCAGCAAGCAGTTTGTCAACGACCAGCAGCAGACGACCTCCTTTGCGCTCCGGCTCTGGATATCCACCACAAACAAATGGGGCAGCGAGGCGGAAAACGCCATCCGCCATCAGGAACCGCCGGTACAGCGCATCAGCCTTGCCGATCTGGAAAACGCGCCCGTGGACTGGGCCGCGCTGGAACAGGGCGTCAGCGGCGCGCAGGCCCGGCAGGAACGCAAGCAGCCGCGCCCGCATCAGCAGGCGGCCATAACCGCCTTTCACGAGCATTTCCAGACCGGGGATCGCGGCAAGCTGATCATGGCCTGCGGCACGGGCAAGACCTTAACTTCCCTGAAAATTGCGGAGAACGAAACCGGCGGCAGGGGGCTTGTGCTGTTTCTGGCTCCCTCCATTGCGCTGGTGGGTCAGACCCTGCGGGAATGGACGGCGGAAACATCGGCGGACATTTTCCCCGTCTGCATCTGCTCCGATCCCGAAGTCAGCAAAAGCAGAAACAAAAGGGACGAGGATCAGGACGGCTACAGCGTTACCGATCTGGCCTTTCCCGCGTCCACCAATGTGGATGACATCGTGCGTCAGTTCCGGCTGGCGGAAAAATTTCATGCGGACAGCCTGCTGGTTGTCTTTTCCACCTATCAGTCCATTGCCGTCATTGCGGAAGCGCAAAAGACCTTTCAGCGGCCCTTTGATCTGATTATCTGTGACGAGGCCCACAGAACTACCGGCGTTACGCTGAAGGACGCGGAAGATTCCGCCTTTGTGAAGGTGCATGACGATGCCTTTATTCAGGCGAAAAAACGCCTCTACATGACGGCCACCCCGCGCCTGTATGCGGAAGAAAGCAAGAAAAAGGCGCAGGATGCCGAAGCCTGGCTCTGCTCGATGGATGACGAAGCCCTGTACGGGCCGGAGGTCTTTCGCATCGGCTTTGGCGAGGCGGTCGATAAGAATCTGCTGGCGGATTACAAGGTACTTGTGCTGACGCTCAGCGAAAGCCAGATTCCCGCTGCCCTGCAAGCCGCCGTGGCGGACAGCAGCAAGGAGATCGATACCGACGACGCAAGCAAGCTCATCGGCTGCATCAATGCCCTTTCAAAACGGATGCTCATTGACGAGGGACTGCTCAAGACCTCCGATCCCGCGCCCATGCGCAAGGCGGTCGCCTTCTGCCAGAACATCAGAATTTCCAAACGGATCAGCGCGGTCTTTAATGGTTTCAAGGAAAGCTATTATGACAGTCTGACGCAGGAGGAACGCGCGGAAATGGTCAGCGTGTCCGCGCAGCATGTGGACGGAACCATGCCCGCCACCACCCGCGACGAAAAGTTGTCATGGCTCAATGCCGCCCCTGCCGACGGGAATGAATGCCGCATCCTGACCAATGTGCGCTGCCTTTCCGAAGGCGTGGACGTGCCTTCTCTGGACGCGGTGCTATTTCTTTCGGCCCGCAATTCCCAGATCGACGTGGTGCAATCCGTGGGGCGCGTCATGCGCACGGCTCCGGGAAAGAAATTCGGCTACATCATTATTCCCGTCCTCATTCCTTCCAATGTCACGCCGGAAGAAGCGCTCAATGACAACAAGCGCTTTGCCGTTGTCTGGACAGTCCTCAATGCCCTGCGGGCGCATGACGACCGTTTCAGCGCCATGATCAACAAGCTGGAACTGAATCGCCACAAGCCGAAGGACGGCGGCACGGTGCTGATCGGCGGCATTGGCGACGGACACGCGCCGGAGGAGGAAGGCAGCGCGCCCCCGACAGGCAAGGGAAGCGGCGCAACAACGCAGCTTCCGCTGCCCCTGCCGCATCTTCAGGAGCTGCAAGGGGCCATTTATGCCCGCATGGTGCAGAAGGTCGGCAACAAACGCTACTGGGAACAGTGGGCGGCGGACGTTGCCCAGATTGCTCAGGGCTATATGGAACGCATCAACCGCCTGATTGCCGTTCCCGGCCCGCACAAGACCGCCTTTGACGACTTCCTGTCCGGGCTGCGCAAGAACATCAATCCCGCCGTCACGCCCGGCGAGGTGGTGGAAATGCTGGCCCAGCACCTGATCACCAAGCCGGTCTTTGAAGCCCTGTTCGAGGATTACTCCTTTGTGCAGCACAATCCCGTTTCCCGCGCCCTGCAAGGCATGCTTGATCTGCTGGAAGCGCAGGCGCTGGAAAAGGATACCGTCGTGCTTTCGCGCTTTTACGAATCCGTCAAAATGCGCGTTTCCGGCCTCGACAATGCCGAAGCCCGGCAGCGCGTCATCGTGGAGCTGTACGACAAGTTTTTCCGCACGGCCTTTCCCCGCACGGTGGAGAAACTCGGCATCGTCTATACCCCCGTGGAAATCGTGGACTTCATCAACCGTTCCGTGGCCGATGTCCTGCAGGCGGCCTTCGGGCGCTCCCTTTCCGATGCAAACGTGCATATTCTTGACCCCTTTACAGGGACAGGAACGTTCATCGCTCGCATGATTGAGAGCGGCCTCATCGCGCCGGAGGCTCTGCCCCGCAAATACGCGGCGGAGCTGCACGCCAATGAAATTGTCCTGCTGGCCTACTATATCGCCTCCATCAATATCGAGAATGCCTACCATGCCACACAGGGCGAACAGGTCGCCTATACGCCCTTCAACGGTATCTGTCTGACGGATACCTTCCAGCTTGGCGAAACCGATGACGCCAACTGGCTCTATGCGCCCGCCCTGCCGCAAAATTCCGAACGGGTGCAGGCCCAGCAGAACGCCCCCATTCAGGTCATCATCGGCAATCCGCCCTATTCCGTGGGCCAGAAATCCGCCAATGACGATGCGCAAAACCAGTCCTATCGCCGCCTGGAACAGCGCATTGCCGCAACCTACGCCGCAGGAGCCACAGCGACTAATAAGAATGTTCTCTATGATTCCTATATCAAGGCGTTCCGCTGGGCATCGGACAGGCTGGACAAACAGCACGGCGGCATCATTGCCTTTGTTTCCAATGCAGGCTGGATTGATGGAAATGCAATGGCTGGATTACGCAAATGCCTGGAAGCGGAGTTCAGCGCCATCTATGTCTTTACTTTGCGCGGCAACTGCCGCACATCGGGAGAAGTTCGCCGCAAGGAATCCGGGAACGTCTTTGGTCTTGGCAGCCGCACGCCCATTGCCATCACCGTACTGGTCAGAAAGCCCGGCCATGAGGGCAAGGCCCTTATCCAGTATCACGACATCGGCGATTATCTGAGCCGGGAAGAGAAGCTTGCCATCATTACCCAGAAGCGCAGCATCCTCAATCCCGCCATGAACTGGACGCATATCCGCCCCAACGCACAGGGCGACTGGCTCAATCAGCGCAATGACATTTTCGGCAGCTTCATTCCTCTTGGGGACAAGGACAACAAGGATAATAAACAGACCTTCTTTGTGCCGTATTATTCCAATGGGCTGAAAACCCAGCGTGACGCATGGTGTTATAATTTTTCACAAACAAAATTGCAGCAGAATATTCAGTCCACCATTGATTATTACAACAGCATGGTGGAATCTAGCAGGGACACGCCCTTGCTTGATGCCACAAGAATAAGCTGGACGCGGGCATTCCAGAATGATTTTCAGAAGAAGCGCACAAAGACTTTTGAGCTTTCTGCCATTAGACAGGCAGTCTACCGCCCCTTCTGCAAACAGCACGTCTATTTTTCTGCGGCATTGAATGAAATGCAGTATCAAATGCCGAAACTTTTTCCCACGCCGGAAACAAGGAATCTTGTTATTTGTGTTTCTGGTATCTCAGGAACCAAACAGAATACAACATTTATTACAAAAATACTCCCGGACTTAAATTTATTAGATGCTGGAACCCAATGCTTTCCGCTGTACTATTACGAAAAGAAATCCGTCTACCAGCCGACGCTTTTTGACAGCGAAAAAAGCGAGTACACGCGCAAGGACGGCATAACGAATTTCATTCTGGAACGCTGCCGGGCCAGCTACGGGCCGAAAGTCAGCAAGGAAGACATTTTCTATTATGTCTATGGCCTGCTGCATTCGCCGGACTACCGGACGCGCTTTGCGGCGGATCTGAAAAAAATGCTCCCCCGCTTGCCGCTGCTGGAAAAACCGGCGGATTTCTGGACGTTCAGCGAGGCCGGGCGCGCGCTGGCGGAACTGCATCTGAACTATGAAATGCAGCCCCCGCACCCGGATGTGGTTGTTACCGGCGCGGAACAGGGCACGTTCCGCGTGGACAAGATGCGCTTCCCGGACAAACAGGACAAGACGAGCATCGAATATAACCCGTGGATCACGCTCTCGCATATCCCGCAGGAAGCCTGCGAGTATGTGGTGAACGGCCGATCCGCCGTGGAATGGATCATGGAGCGCTACCAGATCAAAACGGACAAGGCCAGCGGCATCACCAACGACCCCAACGACTGGGCCGAAGAACAGGGCAAGCCGAGGTACATCCTCGACTTGCTCCTGAGCGTGATAACGGTCAGCGTGGAGACGATGAAGATTGTGAATGGCCTGCCGGGGCTTTGTTCAGAATGATATACACAATTTTCAGAAAGCATCCAGGAGAACATCATGAATATTCTTGAAGAAGAAATCACCAAACACAAGAAAGAAATACGTTCCGATGCGTATCCCATGTCAATTGGTGAAGCCGTCAGTATGTATCAAAATGGAGAACTTGAAATTCACCCTGAATTTCAAAGGGTTTTTCGATGGAATGATGAAAAAAAATCAAAATTTATAGAATCAATTCTGCTAGGAATTCCTATTCCTTCTTTCTTCGTATCACAAAGAGATGATGGTGTTTGGGATTTGGTAGATGGATTACAACGTTTTTCTACAATACTATCATTTATGGGAGAGCTAAAAGATGAAAATGATAAACGTGAACCCCCTCTTGAGTTGCTAGCAGGGGATTACTTAAAATCTCTTGCTGGTGTAAAATGGAATGATGAAAAAAAATTTACAAAGCCAATGAAGCTCGCCTTTCGGAGAGAAAAAATAGATTTCAAGATTATAAAAAAGGAAAGTACACCTGACACGAAATACGAACTATTTAAAAGGATTAATACAGGGGGAGCCCCCCTGACAGACCAAGAAGTGCGAAATTGTATTTTACTTATGATAAACAGGGATTTTTATGTAACTTTAGAAGAATTGTCTCGGTATGAGTATTTTATAAATTCAATATCTATAAGTGATGATAAACTTCTTGAGAAATACCATATGGAACTTGTTGTAAGGTTTATGGTATATTATACATACATTAAAGGTAAAAAAAATAATATCAAAATTCCAGATCTAACGACATTCCTAGATGATAAAATTTGTGAACTTGCTAAAAGCAAATCAAATATTACGGACTTATCAAATGCATTTAAAGAGACTTTTAAACTAATTTATCAAGTAATGGGAGGGGATGCATTCCGAAAATATTATATAAAAGAAAAAAAACACAAAGGCGGATTTTCTATAGCTCTGTTTGAGGCACTTTCAGTGGGAATAGCAAAAAATAAGGATTCTTTTCCTTCTAATGATAAGTTACGCGAGGCTATCGAAGAATTTTCTGAAAATACAAATTTTTTGCAGGCAAGTGGTGCTGGTGTACGGGCTAGCACACGAATTCTTCAAACTATACCTTGCGCGATCAAGTACTTTCATGAATATCAATAAATTTTCACAGCTAGAGGAAACAGTATCTCGTCAGTGGGCATGGAGACTTCATGAGATAGATAAATTTAAAAATATTCTTTTTGAAAATGAAACAAAAATTCCAGAGGCTCTATACAATGACAATGAGCCTTCTGTTAGGCTATTATATCGCATAGGCATTGTTTTATTATATTCTCACTGGGAGGGTTTTATAAAAAATACAGCAAAGGAATATATGAGATGCTTTAAGGGAGAAAAAATAAAAGACGTTCCTCATAGTATAGTTATTGCTCATTATATAAAAATACACCATAAATATAGCAAAAAATACACTGCATATGAATGTGGAAAAAGCGTGATTGAAAATATTGACATGAATAAGGAGATTAAAACTGACATAGAAGACCTCGTTTCCACAGAATCAAATTTAGATTCTACTGTATTATCAAAAATTTCATCTTTCTTGAATTTAGGCAAAGAATGGTTTGAACTTAGAGAAAAATATATAAATAATTTTGTCGGCTGTAGAAATTCTATAGCACACGGTGAGGGAAGAGAAGTTTCAAAAGAAGAATTTTATGATTATCTTGAAGGAATAAAAAATCTTCTTACACTCTACAAAGAAAAACTTCTTGATTGTGGAAAACCTAAATAAAACCAAGAATGTCAAATAGCTAATGATAATATATATTGCCAGCTGTTATTAGCATGAAAATTTGTAAAAAGTGCCATTGTGAGATTCGTCATTTCAAAAATTTTAGATGCGACTATTAATTTGCTTCTAAAACGAGCAAACTAATGTCTTTGTTATCTTCATCAACAAAGAACCGTACAGTAATTATAAAGAGATAGAGACCAGCAACAAAGCTCAATCTTCCAATCAGGATGTCAGACAGCATACGCAAAAAACGACAGGTGGGAGAGTTTACCCGGAACCTATGCAGAAACTAGTCAAAAGTATTAGCCAGCCAAAAATAAGAAAGCAAACCAAGGCTGCAACAACCTGTCAGCATATCAATTTCATGCAGAGCATTACGCCAACCATCGTAAACCCGAAAGCCACTATACCTTTTTTCCACCATCCTCTTTCCCCCTCGGCAAACTCCAATGAAGCCCCCCCTCCGCAAAACACTCCCGCCACGAGACACAGCCCGCTGATGAGCCAGCCAGCAGGCATGTGCAGAATTGTCGCCAGCGGAATGTCTCTGCCTGTGTCGATACGGAAGCCCGCCCAGAGCATCAGGCTCCCGTAGGCCAGCAGGCAAATCAGGGCAAGCAGCCCCATCGGCACCAACTTGCCGTATTGAATTTTTGAGGCGAGATATTCCGCTTCCCTCACCACGCTGTCGGTAAGCCGGGCTTGGGCGGCGGCAGTTTCCTTTTCTGCGGCAGCGGCCATGCCGTTCATGATGGTTTTGGACGCTGCGGCGATTTTCTTCGGCAACGCTTCATAGTAGACGCGCTGATATTCCAGCGCGGCCAGCAACGGCCAGAGCGCGTCGTCCTCCCGGAGGTTCAGCCTGTTGCCGACCTCCCGCAGACGGGCCGCTTCCGCTTCGGACAATTTCCTGCCGCAAGCCTTGCCTAGGTCAATCATATCGTCCATGCTCATGACGCTTCCTCCATGACGGATTCAAACATCTTCGCGCAGAGCGCCCGCCAACGCTGCAATTCCGCGCGTGTGCCGAAGGGCATTTCAGGATGGGCGGCGCGAATGGACATGCGTCTGGAATACAGCCAGTCGGCCACGCGGTTGCCGACAGCCGGAAAGTCCAGCGTCATGCCGTTCTTCTCAACCGCTTCCCGTGCCTTGGAACTGTTATACATATCGAAGCGCCGCGCTTCGCCGAAATACAGATTCCGGCAAACGTGGACAGGCACGTCCGTGAATACTTCCTGAAAGGAATGCAAAAGCTCTATGGAATCGCGGTGGCGATTGATTATCCAGAAAATAACCAATTCCCGTCGCATTTCCCGCAAGGCTTCCTTCATGATGTCGCCGTAGCTGGCCGTGCTGGTCTTGGTGCGGGCGGCGGCGTTGATGACCACGGCATGATCCGGGTAGTTCTGCACAGTGTCCAGCAGGTCGGCCCATCCGTCGGCGTCGTCCAGACTGTTCAGACGGCAGAGCAGGTTCGGCAGGCCAAGCTCCTTGTGCGCCTTGAAGACATCAGGGTTGTCAGTATCGGTATCCACAAGCAGGATGTTCGCGTTCCTGTTGAGCAGATAGTCCACGAGGGCGAAGGAAAAGAGGCTCTTGCCGACGCCGCCCTTGCTGCCGCCGACATAGAACACGCTGTTCTGAATGTTCATGCTCAAAGCTCCGTATCGGGTATGTCCGGCGTGTAGTAGTCCGGTATATCTTCTTGTGTTTGGGGCGTGACGGGAGGAACCGCGACGGGTTTCACGGCTTCAGGCCGGGGCTTCGGCTCGCGTTTTCGCGGAACCGCCTTTTGGGGAAGCACCTTTTCCCGGATGACGGGCGCGGGAATGACCACATTGCCCTGGGCCATGATGTCCGCCAGTTCCTTCACCGTGTACCCTTTCTCAATCGCTTTCAGGATGTTGGCGTTGAGCAGTTCGGCGGCTTCCTCCCGTGTCTTGCCGAGATTTTTGTCCGGCAAATCATCGAGGATTTTCCGCATGGCATTGATGTCTTTCACCGGAATGCGTTTGAACTTTCCCATGCGTGACGCTCCCTATCGCATCCGCATACGCGGTCGGCTCTGCCGTTCCCGCGCTATGCGCCGTTTTTCAAGGTCGTCAACAAGGTCTGCAAGCTGCCGTACACTTCGCTGACATCGTTGAACAATCGCTTCAAGGTGCGCAGTTCCGTCTGAATCAGCATCTGTTTGTCCTCCAGTACGTCGATCCTCGTGCCGAAGGCCGTCAGCCGGGTGTTGCAGTTCTCCTCCATCCGTTTCAGGCTTTGCATCAGCATCCGTTCCGTTTCGGTCATGAAGGGTATCCTCCTGAATCCGGGGCAAAAGAAGAGCTTCCTCGTCAGGGAGCTGTTTCCATTTTCCCGGATAGCGTTTGGTGTTGCAGGCGGTGCGTTTTTCAATGACGCGTTCAAAATCCTGTTGCAGACGGGCGACCATGCGCCTCGCCGTTCCAATCTTCTTTTCTTCGGATTCTTCTTCCTGAGCGACTTTGGGCGTCCAGCCTCTGGCGTAAAAGCCTCCCCGGAAGCGTATCTTCATGCCGCTGTTCGGGGCAATGACGCTGATGTAGTCCCTGCCTTCGCGGTTGATACTCAGCCCCTGTTCCTTCAGGGCGCTCAGAATATCTTCCCGGTTCCGGACAAGTCCCCGCGTCACTTTTTCCTTGAGGAAAGCATGGATAACCTCTTTGGCCCGGTCGCGGTCGCTTTCCCTGATTTCCTTGCTCCATCGCGCCATTCGCGCCTTGAACAGGTCGGCCTTTTTCGGAAGCTCATCCCGTGCCCGTGCCGGGTCGTCGGGCCGCGCCCAGCCTTCGCGCCAGTTGAAGAGGTCGCGGAACACGTCAAAGTCTTTTTGCCAGCCGGGAGGACAGGCGTTGAAATCCTTGCCGCTGGAAAGTTCCAGTCGCGGAATCAGAAAATGCAGCTCGTGATGCCTGGCATGGGTATGCCGTACCCAGAGGATATTGCGCTGATCCGCGTCCAGCCCGGCGAAGGCCACACACTCAAAGGCGTCCATGACTTCCTCTTCCTGTGCCTCGCTGATCTTCTCATCCGGGTGCCATGACAGAACGCCGGAAGTGAATTTCCATCGCCGCTCTATGCTGTCGATGAGCGCGCGGGTCATGGCGGGATCGCCGCGCAGCACATGGGGCGGGGCTGTGTCTCTCCCCGGATAATCCGGGCGTACAAGATAGCGGCTGGGCTTGTCGCCTTCTCCTGTACCATGCGGAAAGACCTTCATCAGCATGGCTCGGCCTCCGGTTCATCTTCCGCTGAGGCACAGGATACAAACTCGGTAATGCGCCGCTCAATGCCCGCCAGCGCCGTCAATACCTCCACGGCTTCCGCCGCGCGTTTATAGGTGTTGGCCCATCTCGCAAGTTGATTGATGTTCGCGCCGATGCGTGCCAGTTCCCGCAACCGCCGTTTCTCTTCCGGCGTTTTTCGCAGACGGATGCCAAGGCAGGTCTGACGGATGTACTCTGACATGCTCATGCCGTGCAGCGCGGCGTTTAAGCGGAGAATATCGCGCTCCTCCGGGAATACACGCACGACGACAGCGGCAGTGCGGACAGGCTTGACGCGCTTCATTGCCTTTCCTGCCTTTTGCCTTTGCGGGGTTCAAAGGGGCATGGCCCCTTGCCAGCCGTGAGGCTATACGCGCAGCGTATAGACGAAACGTAGGCTGGCCTTCGGAGACAAGGCCGGACGAATGAACAGGCATCCGTGCAAAAAAGGTGACGCATGATGCGGGCATCGGGAATGCGGCGGATGCGTATCGGCTGTGGAGCGGAGTTGTATCCGGCGTGTCGCTGGTGGGTATACTGACGGCTCCAGATAAGCATCCGGCACATGAGGAGACGGTATGCGGCGAATGCCTGAACGCTATGCGCAAGCCGTGCAGTCAGTATCCGACGCAAGGCAAGGTCGGCATAACGCGCATGACGGCGCGGGCATCTGAACGCCGCGTGTGAGGCAACGCCGTATGTATCGGGAAGATTCTGTGGAGCGTAAGCCGGGGCAGACTTGTGTGCATCCTGTCCGCCGCATGTCGGTATGCGGGAAAACTGCGGGAGGCGAAAAACGCTTTTTTGTGTTGTTGCCTTTGTGTTTTTGAATTGCGGACTTCCTTTGACCGAGCCCCCGCCGGAGGCTTCCTCGTCCGTCGCCCGCAAGTATCCATAGCCGGAAAGCAAGGTCATCCGGTCAAGGCCCGCGAAGCGGCCCGACAGGGCATGGCCTTGACCGGATGAGCGCTTCCGGCACCCGTGCGGGTGTGACGGACGAAGAGCCGGGGAAGAAACGAGGTTCATTTTTCCTCCGTTTCGGCGGTGAGCTTTTCCAGAAGCGCGGCAATATCCGCTGCCCTCCACGCCGTTGTGCGCGGGCCGAGTTTGACGGGTTTCGGATAGCGGCCGCTTTTGCAGCCTGCCCACCATGCGCTGCGGCTGACGGGAATGAGCGCGAGTACCTGGGGCAGACGAAGCAGAGCGTTACTGGATATATTTTGCATGGAGTTCCTCCTGTCTGGTTATGTTCTGCACAGTATATCATGGGTTTTCCTGCTCTTTTTATTTTGGGGTTCCCGCATACAACAGGATAAATCCAATATTGTCCTGTGAGATGCCGCTTGTGTTCAAAAAAAAATTCAAAATACCACTTGACATGTTTTTGTGTTTAGGAATTTACATATATAACCTGTTGAAATTATATAGTTCTAATAACATATAAAAATAATGTCTTCACCAGGTTATATTGGACGTATTTGCCTGTCAGATGCTGTTATTGCATTTCATTGTCCTTCTGTGTCTCTTTGCGCAAGCTGTCCAGATAGTCGGCCCATGTCTGCATCATGTGGTGTCGATGGGGAAGATATTGGGCATAGTTGTACGCGATACGAGAGGTATCCTTTTCCTTGTGGGCCAGTTGGCGTTCTATCCAGTCTGGGTCAAAGCCCTGTTCATTGAGCAGGGTTGAGGCCATAGACCGAAAGCCATGAATGCACATTTCCTCCTTGCCGTACCCCATAGCGCGTAATGCCTGTAAGGGAGTGGAGTAGTGGATAGGCTTCCTCACACTGTTTCTTGAGGGAAAAAGGTATGTTCCGCCCCCGGTGACGGCGTGAAGCTCCTTGAGAATGGCAACGGCTTGTGATGACAGTGGAACAATGTGCGGCTTTCGCATTTTCATGCGTTCGGCAGGTATGTGCCATTCCCGCGTCTCCAGATTGAACTCGCTCCATTCGGCGCGGGCAAGTTCGGCGGAACGGACAAAGAGCAGGGGAAAAAGGCGCAGCGCGCACCTGACCTGAAAATGTCCGTGATAGTTGTCCAGTCTGTTCAGGAGCACGCCGATTTTTTCAGCGGAAACGATGGTGGCTCTGTGCCTGCCCTGATGCGGACGTATGGCTCCGCGAAGATCGGCGGCAATGTTGCGCGTCACTCTGCCTGTGGCAACGGCGTAGCGGAAAACCATGCCGCAATATTGGATGATTCTGTGGGCGATAAGCTCCTTTCCCTTTCTTTCAAGCGGCTTGAGTATCAGCAACAGGTCTTGCGCCGTGACTTCGGAAATGGGCTTCCGTTTCAAAGTGGGGAAAAGATGGAACTCGAACGTGGACAGTTTCCTCTTCCTGTCTTTGGGGGAATTGTGGATTGTCTGCGTTTCATGCCATTCACGGACAACATGCTCGAAGGTATTGGCTTCCGCGAGGAGGGCGGCGTTTTTCATCTCTTTTTTGTGCCTGCTCGGATCAATGCCGTCGGCGAGCAGCTTTTTCGCCTCATTCCGCTTTGTCCGGGCATCCTTTAAGGAGACAATCGGATATTCCCCGAAACTGAGCAGCTTTTCCTTGTCGTTGAAGCGGTATGCCATGCGCCAGAGTTTTGAGCCGGTCCTGGCGACATAAAGGTACAGGCCGCCGCCGTCCGCGTATTTTTTCGCTTTTTCAGCGGGCTTCAGATTCCTGATTTGCGTATCGGTCAGCATGACGTACCTCCCTGACTGGATGTATCCCGCAACGCCTTGTCTCGCAGGAGAAAAAGATACCTGGCCCATTCCCGCATCATGTTTTTTCTTTCCGGCAGATACTGCCACGGGTCAAAGCGTGTGCGACCGGAGTGCGCCAACTGCATGTCGATGATGTTCTGTTCGTATCCAAGGTCGGGCAGCAGTTTGGCGGCAAGGGAGCGGATTCCGTCAAAGGACAGTTTTACACCGTCATATCCGCGCCTGCGCAGGGAAGCGGTGATGGTGGATATGTCGATGGGGCGTTCAGGAGAACGGACGCCGGGGAACAGCAGGGTTCCATGACCGGAGTACTCCTTCAGTTCCCTGAGAATTTTGACTGCCTGCGGCGCGAGAGGCACAACATGCTCATGCTTCGCCGCCATGCGTTGTGCGGGGATAATCCAGAGCCTGCGGGAGAAATCAAATTCGTTCCATGCCGCACAGCGCAATTCACCGGAACGGACGAACAGCAGGGGAACCAGCCGCAGGGCGCATGTGACGGGGAAATAGCCGTCATGCCGCTCAAGGTTCAGCATAATCTGGCCGAGTTTTCCGGCATCGAGCGCGGCGGCTCTGTGTCCCGTTTGCCGGGAACGCAGCGACGCGGGCAGTTCTTCCGTGGCGTTCCGCGCGGCCTTGCCGGTGGAGACGGCATAGCGGCATATCTGACCGCAGACATCCGTCAGCCTGCGGCCTCCGCGCAATTTCCCGGATTGCCGCAACGGTTCAATGGCGCTCATAATGTCCACAGCGGCAACGTCTTTCATGGCCTTGTCGCCGAAGGCCGGAAAGAAATATTCCGTCATCCCCCGCAACATGAAGGCGCGATAGCGGTTTTTACAGTGAAGGGTTTCCCGTTCGTACCATTCCATAGCCACGGATTGGAACGTAGCGTTGGAGGCAGATGTCCGTGCGGCCTTCCTGTGTTCCGCCGGGTCAATGCCGTCCTTGAGCAGGGCCTTGGCTTCATCCCGGCGTTGCCGTGCGGCGCGGAGTGATACCTGGGGATACTCGCCGAAGGAAAGGAGCTTGGCCTTTCGTTCAAAACGGTACGCCAGCCGCCAGAGTTTTTTGCCGCTGGCCGGAATAAACAGAAATAGCCCACCTCCGTCCGCATACTTTTTCGGTTTGTCGGCGGCTTTCAAACCTTGAATAATGTGGTCATCCAGCATAGTTTTCTCCGTGTCATGGGTGCCCGTAAATCCTCATGAATCCTATGGAATCCGATACCTACAAATAAAAATATTTGTAGTATTCTCAAATAATTATGTGAGAATATCTCAACATTCCAATTTGTATGGATACCCTGAATAATACCCGGAAAATAGCGGGATGCAAGGCGCTTTCCCTGGACTTTTCTGGATGAATGATTTTAGATAATATATTGAAATATAAAATATTATGAGTATGAATAAGTTTGTTTGGACGTAAAATGAGAGTTTGTAATTTACCCCGGTGGCATCAAGTTCCCAGCCGTTGGTAATCTGGCCGAACGTGGATGCCCAAGCATCAAAATGCTCGATGCCCTTGGCCTGTAATTCCTCATACTGCATGTAGCGCTGGAGCGTGTAGACCTCGGCTATTGTGTTCGATATGGGCGTGCCGGTCAGGAAGTAGACGCCGCGCCCTTCATTCTTGCGTTGCAGATAGCGGCACTTGATAAACAGATCGAGGGCCTTGGCAGAGCCGGTGATATTGCCCAGACCGGAAACATTCATGGTCGTCTGATAGGCAAGATTCTTGAACTCGTGACTTTCATCCACAAAGAGCGCGTCAACGCCCAGATCGGCAAAATCAACGGACGTATCTTTCCGGCCCGTCCCGGCCAGCAGAAGCTCATAGCGGGCCTCCATCTTTTCCCGCTGCTTCTCAAGCTGCTTGATCGTCGCCCGTCCGCCTTCGGCTTCCTTGACGGCTCCGATGGCGTCCACGACAGCGTCAATCTGCTCCTTCAGAATTTCCTGCTGAATGTCACGGGGCATGTCGATCTTGCGGAAGGAACTGTGCGCGACCACAACGGCATCCCAGTCTCCCGTCGCAATGCGGGAAAACAGGCGTTCCCGGTTCTGTTTGGTGAAGTCCGTCTTGTCTGCCACAAGGATATGGGCATCGGGATAGAGCTTGTAGAACTCATCCCGCCACTGATGCAGCAAATGGTTGGGCTTATCCTAACTATAAATAACTATTTGATATTAAATGTATTTTTATTCAAAAAAGTCAAAAATACCCGTATATATACCCGCAAAAATAGAGGACGAAAAAATATTTTTCTGGACAACCTCTGAAAAGGAGGTGTTTCTAATAAAATAAATTATTTTAGTATATTATATACTATTCTGATCTTCAAGAAAAGCAATGAAGTTTTTTTCTTCCCCGGCTCTTCGTCCGTCATACCCGCAGGTGTGCCGGAAGCGGTCATCCGGTCAAGGC
>NZ_JBNPLS010000037.1:0-18422 GCF_050313595.1 Desulfovibrio sp. SGI.169
TTTATTAATAGTGGTGGGGAAAAATGCCGCCTACGAAAAAGGGCTTACGATTTTCATCGTAAGCCATTGATTTTATTGGTTGCGGGGGCAGGATTTGAACCTACGACATTCGGGTTATGAGCCCTTTTTTACAGAATTTAAAAGAGTTAGACGCAGATGGATAGACTTTGATTTATTTTTATTTTCAATAAGTTATCAAAAAATAAGACTTTGCCGCGCATTGACCTGAATGGTTAGAAATTGACGGCATGGTTAGAAATAGGTTAGAAAAATTTTGCCGGTTAAAACCTGCTCCCGCGTATGAACCACAACCCAAGGCAGTTCATGGCTACCCAAAAACGGCGATACCACCCCAAGAAGTGGGCTGGCGTTTATGTATACGAAACGTCAGAAATGTATAATGGCGCGCCTGACCTGTGTTTCTACATCACGTTTAAATCCGGCCGCCGCCTCATTTGGGAAAAGGTAGGCAAAATTTCCGAAGGATACGGGCCGGACGTGGCGGCGGAAATTCGCGCTGATCGAATAAAGGCCATCAGACATGGCGAAGAAGTCAAAACCGCCAAAGAACTCCGCCGCGAACAGGCGGAGAAAGACAAGCCCTTTGCCGAAATTGCGGATGCATATTTTGACATCAAGGGGCCGACCCTCAAAGGGCTGACCACGGATCGCAACCGTTACCTCAAACACCTCAAACCGCTGTTCGGCAAGCGAAGCGTCTCGAAAATCACGCCCCAGATGGTGGAGGAGCTGCGCAAATCCCTGAGCGAACGCAAACCGGCCACTCTCTGGAATACTCTTGAGCTTCTGCGGCGCATCATCAATTTTGGCGTCAAGACCAACCGCTGCCCCAATCTTGCCTTTCAAATCGAAATGCCCGTCAAGGACAATGAGGTTATTGAGCATCTGACGCCGGAAGAAACTCGCCGCTTTCTGGATTGCGCCCGCACATGGCCCGCCCGCGATGTGGGCAATATGCTCTTGCTGGCCTTTTTTACCGGTATGCGGCGCGGGGAGATGTTCAAGCTGCAAGATGAGGACGTGGCCTTTGACCTCAAGCTCATTCGTTTGCGCGATCCCAAGGGCAGAAAAACCCTCTCCATCGGTATGAGTTCTCTGGTGGAAGAACTGTTACAAGAACAAATGGCATGGCGTGACGAACATTTTCCCGGCAGCCCCTATGTTTTCCCCGGCAAAAACGGCGAGATGCGCAAAGACTGCACAGCGGTTGACCGCTTCCGCAAGGCGGCGGGCCTGCCGCCCAAGTTCCGGCCCTTCCACGGGCTGCGGCATCACTTTGCCGTAAGCCTCGCCAACAGCGGCAAATTCAGCATGGACATGATCTCGGAAATGCTGACACACAAGAATGTAGATTTCACCAAAAAGAAGTATGCCCAATTCCTGCCGGAGACCTTGGCCGCTGCCAGCAACGCGGCGGCGGACATCCTCTCCGGCCAACGGTAACTTTTGCGGCTGTTCCGATTATCGTGTACACATAGTGAGGAAAAAGATAGTATTGTAAGGAGCAGGCATGGCATTCACACTTCAAACGCTCAGGGAACAGGCCGCCGCAGGCGAGGACAGCACACGCCAGTTCAAGTCCCGAATCGACAATGCGGATTCTCTGGCTGCGGAAATGGCCGCCTTCGCCAATGCCAACGGCGGCGTAATTTTTATCGGCGTGCAGGATGATGGAACACTGTCCGGCATAACATCCCGAGAATTGCATGATGCGAACCAGTTGATCGGCAACGCCGCCAGCCAGCATGTCCGCAGCCCGCTTGTGGTGCAGACGCAGAACATTCTTCTCGAAAATGGAAATGTGGTTATCGCCCTGACCGTTCCTGCAGGAATGGACAAGCCCTACTTTGACAGGAAAGGCGTCATCTGGCTGAAAGCCGGGGCGGACAAGCGACGTATCAATTCTAAAGAGGAACTGCGCCGCCTTTTTCAGTATACCAGCCAATTCCATGCCGATGAATTGCCCACAAAGGCGGGCATTAACAAACTGGACAAGCTGCTGTTCCGGGATTTTTTGAAAAAGCGGTATGACAGTGACTTCCCGGATACCCACGCAGAACAACTGCGCCTGCTGCAAAATCTGAACCTCGCCGCTGGCGATGGCAATCTCAATCTGGCCGGAGTGCTGCTTTTTGCCGAACAGCCGGAGCTGATTTTTCCGCAGTTCGTGGCAAAAGGCGTCCGCTTTCCGGGAATTGCCGTTCATGCTGACAGCTACGATGACACCGAAGATTTTGAAGGTCCGTTGAGCAGACTTTTCAAGGACGCCCTGGCTTTTGTCATGCGCAACCTGCACAAGGTACAGGGCAAGAATGGCGTCAACTCACCGGGTACGCCGGAAATACCGGAACAGGTTTTTGAGGAACTGCTGGTCAACGCCCTTGTACACAGGGATTATCTTGTCAGCGCGCCCATCCGCATTTTCATTTTTGATGACCGCGTGGAAATCATCAGCCCCGGCACGTTGCCGAACAATCTGACCATAGCCAATATCAAAGCCGGCAATTCCAATATCCGCAACCCCATCCTGATTTCTTACGCCGCCAAGGGGCTTTTGCCCTACCACGGCATCGGCTCCGGCATTCTGCGCGCTCTTAAGGCATGGCCGGATATTGATTTTGAAGACGATCGGGAGAGTTCGCTGTTCAAGGCCATTGTACGCAGAACCCACCGGCCTGCGGAAAACACTGGGGTACTTGCACCAGAACTTGCATCAAAAACACAAAATTTGCACCAGAAACAAGGGCTTTCTGATGCAACTCTGCGCGATATTGCACCGGAAATTGCACCAGAACTTTTTGCGCTCCTTGAGCATATCTCCGCCAATCCGCGCATAACCACAACCGAACTCGCTACTGTTCTAAACGTGAGCCGACGCACGATTCTTTACAGAACAACCATGCTCAAGAAAAAGGGCATCTTGCGCCGCATCGGTCCCAGCAAGGGCGGACAATGGGAGATTCTCCCATGAAGTTTGTTCCCAACGGTTCGATTATCAAATTTCTGCTGATTGCTGTTCTGGGCTGTGGCCTTGCCTTTCTCATGGCATGGCTGACAACCATGTTTACCGTTATTAAAATTACGCAAGGCGTTTCACTTGCAGGAGTAGCGCTGATACTGCTCTGGTGCGTCGTGATCGGCGGGGCCGCTGTTTGGAGCATCTGCGCCTTTTGTGCGCTTTATGTGGGAACATGGCGCAAACATCACGTTGATCACGCAATCCGTCTGAGTGAAGCCATGCTCATGCTGCATGCTTCCACGAACCATGAACAGTTGGAAGCGCTTCGCCATTATCGTATCCGGGTGTTCAAAAGTCATGAAGCAATCCCGGCGGGAGGAAAGCTCGGCGTGGATTGCCGCGAAGTTTCCAACTTTCTTTCTCCCATGCTCTTTGGGTTCAATAAGTTTTTTGCTCTCGGCTCGCCCGAATATTGTTGCGATGCCACACAACTTTCCGCGATTGTGGAGGAAAATCAGACGCGCTGGTGTGGCGAAAGCAGTGTAGCTCCAAGCTGTGATGCCGCAAAACTCAACAGGGAGATTGAAGAGCTGAAAAAGAAATACAAGGAAATGACGGAGAAATATACCAGCGCAGCGGGACGAGAAGGCAAATTAAAAAACGAAATTGAACAAATGGAAGCGCATATACACATTCTTGTCACATTAGCAAATAAGGTTACCAGAGAATTCACCCACCCACTCGCCAAACACGAAATCACGCGCCAATACAAGGAAATTGGCAAGACGTTGGGGGTTGAAAACGCTCCGGGCAATTACATAGAAATTTTTCGCAGGGCAATGCCGAAAGAGTATATCAACCACGGCGGAGCGCCTATTCAAAATCCCTGAAAGGCAAGAAACCTGACCTGCTCAGGTTCGCAACCCTCAACTTGTCCCCGTTATAACATAGTAAAATAACATAAAAATTATCAACCTCCCTTTCTTAGGCCTAAGAAAGGGAAGTTTTGTTTCGCCTTTGCTAACACCCCGTCTGTTCAGCGTTTTCCTCTGGGCATAGGGTGTGTTCTCTCCAGATGCTTCTGGATGGATTCACACACTTCAGCCTGAATACAGGGAGATGCTGATGGCGACCAAAAAATTATCACCACAAGAAGTTGCCGACATGTACGGCGTGAAGACATGCACACTGGCCCGCTGGCGCTGTAAAAAAGTTGGCCCGCGCTACGCCAAGCTCGGCAGCCGTGTCATGTACGACATAGAAGACCTTGAAGACTGGTTTGCGTCACGCTGCGTCCATACCAGAGATTCCGCCCCTCAATTGAGGAAGCGATAATGAGCGCCGACATTCTGCACAGTTTTGCCGAGTGTCTGCGTGCAGCGGGGCTGGAGATCGAGGTCGTGCAGGCCGGCGGCCTCCTGCACCGCTGTGGCACAGCGGACCGGCCCCATCGCAAGGACGGCGCGTACAAGGCGTTTCTGGATACTCCGGCCTCCATCTGGTGGAAAAACTGGCGCACCGGCGATGAAGGTACATGGACATACAAGCCAGAAAAAGAACTGACCGCCGCCGAACGGGATGCCCTGCGTGAACGCATCCGGGCCATCAAAGCGCACAAGGAAACCGAGCAGAACCGCCGCTGGCAGGCCGCCGCCAAACTGGCCGCGAGCATCTGGAACTGTTCCCGAAACGCCGGGGACGACCATCCCTACCTGCAACGGAAGGGAGTCCCGGCCATCGGATTGCGCCGGACAAAAGACGGGCGTCTGATTATCCCTGTTCTGAACCAGTCCGGCAGGATACAAAGTCTGCAATTCATCCTGCCGGAACAAACTGCCGAGGGTACGGACAAGTTCTTTCTCAAGGGAGGACGCACGGCGGGAGGCTTCTTTTCCTTTTCCACCGAAGACAGGAAGAAAGACGGTCCCCTGCTGATTGCCGAGGGGTATGCTACAGCGATCAGTCTTCATCTGGCGACCGGTTATGCATGTCTTGTGGCCTTCAACGCCGGGAATCTGAAAGCCGTGGCCGTCATGGCCAGAGAGAGGTATGCAAAGCGTGAAATCATCCTCTGTGCCGATAACGACACGGAGACACAAGGGAATCCCGGCAAGAAGATGGCCTCTCTGGCGGCTCAGGCCGTGGGCGGCAAGCTGGCCGTCTGCCCGGTTCATGAAGGCAAGGCGACGGACTTCAACGACCTGCACCGGCTGCGTTCTCTTGAGGCTGTCCGGGCCGTTGTGGAAGAAGCGCGAAAGCGGGATGACGACTGCCCCATGCCGGAAGGCTTTTTTCTGGTGAAGGAAGGCAGACGCGCCGGGTTGTACAAGCTGGAGACCAGATCGGACGGAGACAGTCAGGAAATCCGGCTTGGTCCTCCGCTTCTGGTCAAAGGCATGACGCGGGGAGTTGACGGCAACGAATGGGGCCTGATGCTGGAATGGATTGACCCGGATGGCAACAAGCACGCATGGGCCATGCCCGTGGAAATGCTGTTCCGGCAGGGAAACGACTGGTACAGCATACTGGCCTCCGGCGGGTGGTTCGGCAATCCGTCCACCCGGTCGAAGCTGGCGGCATTTCTGTCCACGGTCCGGCCCCTCCGACGGATACGCTGTGTTTTGCGCACGGGCTGGCATGAATCCGTCTACGTGCTTCCCGATACCGTTTACGGCGTAACAGAAGAAGATACCGTGCTGCAATCCTCGCAGCATGGCGGCTTGTACCGTACATCTGGAACGATGGAAGGCTGGCGGGAGATAGCGGAATTGTGCGTCGGCAACTCCCGTCTCAGTTTCGCGTTATGCGCGGCCTTCGCCGGGCCTTTGCTTCGCCCGGCCGGTCTGGAAGGCGGCGGCTTCAGCTTTGAGGGAGGCTCATCCTCCGGTAAGACCACGGCATTGCAGATCGCCGCCTCCGTCTGGGGCGGTCCTGAGCATGTCCGAAGCTGGCGGGCTACGGACAACGGGCTTGAAGGCATCGCCGCCCTGCACAACGACAATGTGCTGATTCTGGATGAAATGGGGCAGGTCAACGGACGTGTTCTTGCCGAATGCGCCTACATGCTGGCCAACGGACAGGGCAAAGGCCGCTCGAACCGTGAAGGCGGAATTCGCCGTTCCCAGAACTGGCGTCTGCTCTTTCTCTCCAGCGGCGAACTGGGGCTTTCCGACAAGCTGGCCGAGAACGGTCTGAAATCCAGAGGCGGACAGGAAGTGCGTTTCGTGGGGCTGCCTGTGGACTCGTCCATGCTCACCAGCCTGCATGGTCTTCCCGATGCCGGAGCCGTGGCCAATCGTATCAAGTTGCTTGCTTCCGAACATTACGGTCATGCGGGGCATGATTTTCTGCAAAAGCTGACGAAGGTCGAAACCCTGAACGCCGTCCGGGCGGAAATCGGCCCGGCAATGGCCGATGCCGTCAGGCATCTTGTCCCCGAAGGCGCTGACGGACAGGTACGACGTGTGGCCATGCGCTTCGCCCTGTGCGGCATGGCCGGAATGCTGGCCCTGCGGCTGGGCATCCTTCCCGAAAAGCTGGACGTATTGAACTGCATCGAAATCTGCTTCCGGGACTGGCTCACGGCAAGAGGCGGAACCGGAGCTTCCGAGGATACCGCCATCCTTTCCACGGTACGGCTGTTCATCGAACGGCACGGCGCAAGCCGCTTTCAGGATTTGGATACGCAAATGTCCACCTGCATCAACCGGGTGGGATTTCAGCGTACTCGCAACGGCACGACCGAGTATCTGATTTTGCCGGAAAGTTTCAAATCCGAAGTTGTCAGTGGCTACTCGGAACGCCGCGCAATCAAAGTCCTTTCCGAGGCGCATTGGCTTCAGACCGAACGTCCGGGACGTTTCAAATCCAGAAGGACTCTTCCAGGCATGGGGCGTCAGGAGTGTTACGTTCTTGTCCTTCCCCAAGAAGAAACTGCTTCATAACCCTTATCCCAAAATACTGTCCCAAGTGTACCAACTGTACCAATACTAATATATTCAGCATGTTATCTTGGGACAGTCGGCAAAATAAAAAATGTCCCACGAAAAACTGTCCCAATTAGCGGCTTGAATTTTGGGACAGTGGGACAGTCCTCAAAAACGTAATTTATCATGTGCCCCCCACACACAACCTATTGAAAAGAAAAGGGATGGGACGCTTGGGACACTTGGGACAGTCGAAAACATAAAGTTTCAGGAGCGGGAGCTATGTCCTATCTCGTACTCCACATGGACAAATTCAAAAAGGAAGCCATACGCGGCATCCAGAGCCACAACCGGCGGGAACGGGAGAGCCACAGCAACCCCGATATTGACTACGACAGGAGCGCGGCGAACTACGAGCTGCACGAAGTCGCCTCATCGAACTATGCCGAGGCCATTCAGAACCGCATTGACGATCTCCTGCTGGTCAAGGCCGTGAGAAAGGACGCCGTGCGCATGTGCGGGCTTATCGTCACCTCGGACAAGGCGTTTTTTGATGGTCTCACGCCGGAGGAAACAAGGCGTTTCTTTGAGGAGAGCAAAGCCTTTCTCACGGAGTTTGTGGGCGCGGAGAATGTCATTTCCGCAATGGTTCACATGGATGAAAAGACGCCGCACATGCACTTCCTTCACGTGCCGGTGACGCCGGACGGGAGGCTCAACGCCAACAAAATCTATACCCGTCAGAGTCTGCGGAAACTGCAAGCCGGGCTTCCCGCCCATCTGCAAAGCCGGGGCTTCGTCATTGAACGCGGCGTGGAACAGACACCCGGTTCCGCGAAAAGGCATCTGGATACCCGCGAGTTCAAGCAGCAACAGGAAGCTTTGGAAAAATTGATTCAGGAATCCGAAGAGACTTCCCGAAATTCACGGCAGCTTATCAACGCATTGGAACAGCGTGAGGAAGAGTTGAGAAAGAGCATTGAAGAGTATGAGCGGCAGGCTGAGGAAGCGGAAAAGGTGCTTCGGGAGGAGACCGAACTACCGAAAGCCTCTTTTCTCAATTATCCGTCCGTGCTGAAAAAAGCCTCTTCCCTCATTGAAGAACTGAAAAAGGCGCTTGCCGTCAAACACCTTGTCCAGACGGAGAAGGAAATCCTGCAACGGGAAGTGGATACCCTTCGCGGAAAACTGACGCGGCTTGAAGCGGGATACACGGCCCACAGAAAACAAAGCCATGAGGAAAAAGAGGAGCTGGAGAATCAGTTGAAGAAAATAAAGAGAATCATGGCAGGCTATCAGGAATTTCTGCGTCTGCCGGAAATCCGGCCGCTCCATATCGAGTTCGTGGAGCGCAAGCGCACCGAACAGCTCCAACGTCAGCTGGAAGAGGAACGGCAGCGGCAGGAGCAGGAAGCGCGGGACAGGGAGCGCCGGCAGGCGCGCTCCGCCCGTGGCATGAGAATGAGGTAAGGCGTCGGAGGGAAATCTTCGCACAGGCCGAAGATATAGCCCACTATGCTTCACTTTGTGAAGCGTGGGCGACCGTCCCGCTCGACCGGAAAGACAAAACGCCAATCCGGGGAGATACCCCGGCGAAACACAGGAGAACACGCCATGACCATTACCGCGACTCAGTTGAAGGAAATCAGACAGGAGTTTGCCGCTCTCAAACCCGCTTCCGTCACATTGGACGGTAATCGAACCATGTCCGTGAAGGAAGCCGTGTTCATCCTTGCCCCAACACTGGAGCGCATGAAGAAGCGCGGCTTCGACACACAGGAGATTGTCGAAAAACTGCATGAAAAAGGAATTGAGGTGAAGGCCCAAACCCTGACCAAATACCTGACCGAAGCCAGACGGCAGCGGGAAGGACGAAAGGTAAAGAAGCAAGACACACCCCCACCGCCTCCGAAACGCGAACAACGCTCCAGCTTCATTACTTCTGATATACCGGATGATGAATTGTGAAGATGGTGCTACCCCGTTCCCGTAGTCCTGGCATGGGGAGGTGAGAGCCTTTGGCCCCTGTTCGGCCCAAGAGGTCACATTGTGCGAACAAGCTTTTTCGTATAGTATCCGGGCACGTCAATTCTTGGTGAATACCCGTACTCCCCCCACCGGACACCTTGTGAACGGAAAAGTCGGATTACACGATACAGTCTAATCTTCCAATTGGGGCAGCAAGCTCATGACAGAGCAACAAATCGAACAAGAGCTGATAAAGCACCTGACTGATCTTAAATATATTTATCGACAGGATATTCACGATCGCGCTTCGTTGGAGGCCAACTTCCGGGAGAAATTTGAAGCTTTGAACCGGGTACGCCTGACAGACGGCGAATTTTCACGCCTGCTGGAACAAATTGTTACCCCAGACGTGTTCAGCGCCGCCCGGCTTTTGCGCGAACGCAACAGCTTTGAACGCGACGACGGCACACCGCTCTTCTACACACTGGTCAATATCAAGGATTGGTGCAAGAACACCTTTGAAGTTGTCAACCAACTCCGCATAAACACAGATTACAGCCACCACCGCTATGACGTCATATTGCTCATCAATGGCGTCCCTGTAGTGCAGATTGAGTTGAAAACACTGGCTATCAGCCCGCGCCGGGCAATGCAGCAAATTGTTGACTACAAAAATGATCCCGGCAACGGCTACGGCAAAACACTGCTCTGTTTTTTGCAATTATTCATTGTCAGCAACATGAGCGACACATGGTATTTTGCCAACAATAACAACCGCCATTTCAGTTTTGATGCGGATGAACGCTTTTTGCCGCTCTATCAGTTTGCCGGAGACGACAACAAAAAAATTACCCAACTTGATCGTTTTGCAGACCGTTTTCTGGCCAAATGCACGCTGGCAGAGATGATCAGCCGTTATATGGTGCTGGTGGCCAGTGAACAAAAGCTCATGGTTATGCGCCCTTATCAGATATATGCCGTCCAGGCCATTGTGGACTGCATTCACCAAAACTGTGGCAACGGCTATATCTGGCACACCACAGGCAGCGGCAAAACGCTGACTTCCTTTAAGGCGTCCACCTTGCTCAAAGACAACCCGGACATAGAAAAATGTCTGTTTGTGGTTGACCGCAAAGACCTTGACCGTCAGACGCGGGAAGAGTTCAATCGCTTTCAGGAAGGCTGTGTCGAGGCTAACACCAACACGGCTGCGCTGGTGCAGCGGCTGCTTTCCGATGATTACGCCGACAAGGTCATCGTCACCACCATTCAGAAACTGGGGCTTGCCCTCGATGCCGGCAATCCCGGCAACTACAAGGAGCGTCTGAAACCGCTGCGTAACAAGCGCATGGTGTTCATTTTTGACGAGTGTCACCGTTCTCAGTTTGGTGATAACCACAAAGCTATCAAAGACTTTTTCCCAAATGCTCAATTGTTCGGCTTCACTGGAACACCTATTTTTGCAGAAAACGCTTCCTATACGCAAATCACAGGGGAGCAAGGTTACTATAAAACTACAGCGGATATTTTTCAGCGTGAGCTACACGCCTATACTATCACTCATGCCATTGAAGATCGCAACGTGCTGCGTTTTCTTGTTGAATACTACAAACCAGAGGACAAAGGCGCCTCCAAGCTCAACGAGTCGATGCGCAAGCGTGCTATTGTGGAAGCTATACTGGATAAACACAATGCTTCAACCGCACAGCGCAAGTTCAATGCGTTGTTTGCCACATCGGGCATCATTCACGCGATAGAGTATTATCAACTTTTCAAAGAGATTCAGGCAGCGCGCACGGCGTCGGACAGCCATTATGAGCCGTTGAACATCGCCTGTGTGTTTTCCCCACCTGCGGAAGGCAACAAGGATGTGCAGCAGATTCAGGAAGACCTGCCACAGGAAAAGCACGATAATGCCGAAGCTCCCGAAGAAAAAAAGGCTGCTCTCAAAACTATTATTGCCGACTATAATGCCAGCTACAACACAAATCACAGCATCAATGAATTTGATCTGTACTATCAGGACATACAAAAGCGCATCAAGGATCAGCAATATCCCAATGAGGACTTGCCTCACGCGCAAAAGATTGACGTCACCATTGTGGTGGATATGCTGCTCACCGGTTTTGATTCCAAATTCCTCAACACCTTGTATGTGGACAAAAATCTCAAACATCATGGCTTGATTCAGGCATTTTCGCGCACTAATCGCGTACTGAACGACACCAAGCCCTATGGCAAGATTCTGGACTTCCACCAGCAGGAAAAGGCCGTTGATGCGGCCATAGCCATGTTTTCCGGCGAAAAATCCGACACCGCCAGAGAAATCTGGCTTGTCGATCCCGCCCCTGCTGTCATTGCCAAATTGGAAAGCGCAGTCACGCAGCTGGATGCCTTTATGCACTCCCAGGGTCTGACGTGTGCCCCGGAAGACGTGAACAATTTAAAGGGTGACGAAGCCCGCTGCCAGTTCATCAATCTGTTCAAAGAGGTCAAGCGCCTGAAGACCCAGCTTGACCAATATACGGATCTCACCCCGGAACACGCTGAAACCATAGAAAAGATTATTCCTGCCGATCAGTTGCAGGGCTTGCAGGGGGTGTACCTGGAAACCGCCCAGCGCCTGAAAGCCCAGCAGGAAAAGAAGGATGGCAAGACCAACCCTACAGATGATGCGATCCAGCAACTGGAATTTGAGTTTGTGCTCTTTTCCTCCGCAGTGATCGACTATGATTATATTATGAAGCTCATTGCCGGATATACGCAGGCGGTGCCGGGTAAGCAGTCCATGACCCGCGACGAACTCATCGGCCTCATCCAGGCTGACGCCAAATTTGTGGACGAGCGCGACGACATTGCCGCCTATATCAAGACGTTGAGCACTGACAAGGGCATGAGCGAGGCCGCCATCCGTGAAGGCTACGAGCGGTTCAAGGTCGAAAAAAATGCTCGCGAGCTGGCGGAAATCGCCGCAAAACACGGTCTTGAAGCGACCTCTCTGCAAGCTTTTGTGGACAGCGTCATGCAGCGCATGATCTTTGACGGTGAGCAACTCGGCGAGCTGCTCGCCCCTCTGGGCTTGGGCTGGAAAGCCCGCACCCAGAAGGAACTGGCCCTGATGGAAGATCTTATCCCCCTGCTGCACAAGCTTGCCAAGGGGCGCGACATTTCGGGGCTGGGAGCCTATGAGTAAGATGAAAATGATGAGTGCAAGAGACAAAAAGAAAGACTATCTGGTGCCGCGTTTGCGCTTTCCTGAGTTTCGAGATACGGGGGAGTGGGGAAAGGTACAACTGTCAAAAATTGCAATTCCTGTTTCCGAGAGAGCAACAGATGGAGATGCTGATGCTGTTTTGACTTTATCAGCAGAGCATGGAGTTGTTACTCAAGGCTCATACTTCGGTAAAAAGATTGCCGGTGATGACGTAACGCGATATATAAAAATTAAAAATAATGATTTTGTGTATAATGATAGAACAACAAAATTTTATAAATATGGAACCATAAAACGACTTTCACGCCATACTTATGGTATAGTTTCCCCAATATATAAATGCTTTCGTTTTAATGATGAAGAAATCCCTGTGTTTTGGGAGTGGTATTTCGAATCAGGAGAGCACGACACACAGCTTCATAACATAGTCAATGAAGGTGCCAAAGCGGGGCGCTTTAATATTTCAATTCAAAAATTTTTATCAATCTTCGTGTATTTTCCTGATAAGTCAGAACAACAACGCATCGCCGACTGCCTTTCCTCTCTTGATGAGCGCATTGCCGCTGAAACCAGTAAGCTTGATAGGCTCAAAGATCATAAAAAGGGTCTGCTCAAACAGCTTTTCCCGGCGGAGGGCGAAACTCTGCCGCAGTTGCGTTTTCCTGAATTTCGGAATGCGGGGGAGTGGGAAAACGTTCAACTGGGCCCACAAACAACAAAAGTGGGAAGTGGCGTCACCCCTAGGGGAGGCGACAGAAACTACATAAAACAAGGAAGGCCATTTATCAGAAGCCAAAATGTGGGATGGGGTGAGTTAATCCTTGATGATATTGTTTTTATCTCAGAAGAAATACATCGCACATTTATCTCAACAGAAATTGAGAAAAACGATATTCTATTAAATATTACCGGTGCATCTATAGGAAGAAGCGCCTTTGCTGACAGCAGAATTGCTGGAGGTAATGTTAATCAACATGTTTGCATAATCCGCACAAAACCAAGCTTGTTGAATAGCCTATTTTTGATGCAGTACATTTTATCAGAATATGGGCAAAAGCAAGTGGACAGTTTTCAAGCAGGGGGCAATAGGCAAGGGCTTAACTTTGCTCAAGTCAAATCCTTCTCGATTCCAACCCCTCCACAATCGACAGTAATGCAGTGTGCTTGTTTGGAACAACAACGCATCGCCGACTGCCTGTCGTCTCTTGATGAACTCATCGCCTCCCAGACCCAAAAAATCGATCTGCTCAAAGACCACAAAAAAGGGCTTATGCAGCAGCTTTTCCCACGCATTGACGAGGTTCTGGCATGAGTAATTCACGAAAAATATGGGAATTTCAATCCCTGCCCAAACTGGTGACGCGTCTTCGAGATGACCTGAATAACGTAAATTATGTATTGCTGTTCGCCTACAACGGCACAGGAAAAACCCGTCTTTCCATGGAATTCAAAAATGCAGGAAAAAAAGACGGCAGCAGCGATACGCTCTATTTCAATGCCTACACCGAGGATCTCTTTTTCTGGGACAATGATCTTGAAAACGATACGGAGCGTTACTTACGTCTTAACACCGCCTCCAGATTTTTTTCCGGCTTTAAAGAGCTGGCGCTGGAAGAAAAAATTTTTTCATATCTCGAACGCTATGCAAATTTTGACTTCAAGATTGACTATGAGCAGTGGTTGATTTCGTTTTCTCGTGGCGAAGAAGAAAATATCAAGATTTCTCGTGGCGAAGAGAATATTTTCATCTGGTGTATTTTCCTTGCCATTTGCGCCCTTGTCATTGAAGGACACGAGTCCTATGCATGGGTGAAATATATCTATATTGATGACCCAATATCATCTCTGGATGATAATAACGCCATTGCTGTGGCCACAGATCTCATCAATACACTAAAAAATCCAGAGAATACAACAAAGTGTATCATTTCCTCCCATCATGGATTGTTTTTTAATGTCCTGTGGAATGAGTTCAGGCGCTCACGTACAAAATATAACACTTATTTCTTTTACCGCACGGCACAAGGTGAAAAGTACTCCCTGCAAAAAACGGATGAAGCGCCCTTCTTCCATCACGTAGCCATGCTCAGCGAGTTGCAGCATGCTGTAGAGAGTAACCACATCTACACGCATCATTTCAATGCGTTGCGCAGTATTATGGAAAAAACAGCCGTCTTCTTTGGCTACAAAGATTTTTCATCGTGCATTCATGGAGTTGATGACGAAGTGCTGTATACGCGCGCCCTCAATCTCTTGAGCCATGGCCAATACTCCATCTATACCCCTCGGGAGATGATGGACGACACCAAAGAGCTTTTTAAAAGTATTTTCACGGCGTTTCTGAGCCGCTACCAATTTGAAATTCCCAAGCTCACCAAAGAAATTGCCAACACCCCTGACTCAAAGGAACAGCCATGACCGAACAAAATCAAAAACAACTGGGCGCTGTCCTTTGGAGCATTGCCGATACCCTGCGCGGCGCCATGGATGCGGACGACTTCCGCGACTATATGCTTGCCTTTCTCTTTTTGCGCTACCTGTCTGACAATTATGAAGTCGCGGCCAAAAAGGAATTGGGAAACGAGTACCCCGATGCCGGCGCACAGCCCGGCGTGACGCCCCTGCGTATCTGGTATGCCGCCAATCAGGATGATGTGCCGGAGTTTGAAAAGCTTATGCGCCGCCGTGTGCATTATGTCATCAAGCCGGAGCATCTCTGGGGCAGTATTGCCGAAATGGCGCGCACGCAGGATGGGGAATTGCTGAATACTCTTCAGGAGGGCTTCAAATATATTGAAAATGAATCCTTCGACAGCACTTTTCAGGGGCTGTTTTCAGAAATCAATCTCACTTCTGAAAAGCTTGGCAAGCGTTACGCCGAACGCAATGAGAAACTTTGCGATATTATTAAGAAAATTGCCGAAGGCTTATCCAGCTTTTCCAGTGAGGGCGATACGCTGGGCGACGCCTATGAATATCTGATCGACAAATTCGCGGCAGGCTCCGGCAAAAAAGCCGGCGAATTCTACACGCCACATGAAATATCCAGCATTTTGGCAGGGATAGTGACGCTGGATAGCCAGGACCCCGGCACCGGCCCCAAAAAGCATCTTGCCAGCGTGCTTGATTTCGCCTGCGGTTCCGGTTCGCTTCTGCTCAATGTACGGAGGCGCATGGGCGCGCAAGGCATAGGCAAGATCTACGGGCAGGAAAAGAACGTCACCACTTATAACCTGGCGCGCATGAACATGCTGCTGCATGGTGTGAAGGACTCGGAATTTGAGATATTCCACGGCGACACTCTGACCAACGACTGGGACATGCTGCGCGAAACCAATCCTGCGAAAAAGCCCTATTTCGATGCCGTGGTGGCCAATCCCCCTTTCAGCTACCGCTGGAATCCCGCTGAGGCACTGGGCGAAGATGTGCGTTTCAAAAATTATGGGCTGGCTCCGAAATCCGCCGCAGACTTCGCCTTTTTGCTGCACGGCTTCCACTACCTGAAGCGGGAAGGGACTATGGCCGTTATCCTGCCGCATGGCGTACTGTTCCGTGGCGGTGCGGAGGAACGCATCCGCCGCAAACTGCTTGAAGACGGCAACATAGACACCATTATCGGCCTGCCCGCCAATCTTTTTTATTCCACGGGCATTCCCGTATGCATTCTTGTGCTCAAAAAATGTAAAAAATCTGATGACGTGCTCTTCATCAATGCCTCCGAGCAATTTGACAAGGGCAAGCGGCAAAACAGACTGTCCACGGACCACATAAAAAAAATTGTAGATACCTATCAGTTCCGCACAGAAGAAGAACGGTATTCCAGATGTGTCGGCATGGAAGAAATTTCCAAAAACGGCTACAATTTGAATATTTCCAGATACGTCAGCACGGCAATGCCGGAAAAGGAAATCGACCTTGCCGATGTTCATAAAAAAATGCTGGAGGTGGATGCGCAAATCAAAGCAGCCACGGAAAAACACAATGCGTTTTTGAAAGAGCTGGGTTTGCCCCTCTTGCCATAGGGAAGCACGTTATCTTTTACGAGGGAATAGCTCATGGCTCAAATCACCAATAAGCGTCTTGGGGAACTGATACAGGCCCTTTTCCGCATTCTTGAAAAGTACCCAGGCGGCATGAAAGCTAGGGATGCCCTGGCGGCGCTGGCTGCTACCGTCACGCTTACAGAATATGAGGCGGGCAGCTATGAAAGCGGGCGACGCTTTGAAAAAATTGTGCGCTTTGCCACTGTAGATACGGTACGCGCGGGCTGGCTCATCAAGAATGACGGCATATGGACGCTGACCGGAGAAGGAGCGAAAGCCCTGAAGCTGTATAAAGATCCATTGGAATTCCACAAGAAAGCCGCACAGATATACCAGTGCTGGCTCAAGGATCATAAAAAGAGCAAGACTGGACTTGATTCGCCCATCGCCGAAGAAAGTGACCTTGAAGACGAAAGCGACAAAAGCGTCAGTGTCTCCTATGAGGAAGCGAAGGAACAAGCACAGGAAAAAATCGACACCTTCCTGCACGCTATGGACGCCTATGCCTTCCAGAGGCTTGTCGCTGAACTGCTTAAAGCCATTGGCTACCACGTGACCTGGATTGCTCCTCCGGGCAAAGACGGCGGCGTGGATATTTCTGGCCTACACCGATCCTCTGGGTACGCAGGGACCGCGCATCAAGGTACAGGTCAAGCAACAGCAAAAAGCCGTCACAGAGCCCGACCTGAAGTCCTTTATGGCAAATATCGGTCAGCATGACAGCGGCATTTTTTTCTGCACTGGCGGATTCACCAAGGATGCCGAGGCGTATGCCCGCAGTCAGGAAAGCAAACGTATCATGCTTGTGGATAGTGCCAAACTTGTCCAGCTCTGGACGGATAATATCCCCCGCCTCAGCGATCAAGCATGGCAAAGATTACCACTGACGCCCATCTATTTTTTGACGCCGGAAGGGTAGGCTCTACAATGGGGAAATGGTTAGGAAAGCAGTTAGGACGTTCCTTGAGGCATCCCCGGCCAGCTGAAACACAGGGAGCAAATTTTCCTTTTCCCACCATGCTCCTCCTACATACGGAATACCGAGCCGCAAACCTCTTCAAGTCCAGTGAGTCCGCATCAATCCACGCCATCCACTATCTCCCACTTTCCCCTTCTGGTTAGAAATAGGTTAGAAAAATGAAAAGGCACTTATGGTTATGATTCCATAAGTGCCTGAATTTCTTGGTTGCGGGGGCAGGATTTGAACCTACGACCTTCGGGTTATGAGCCCGACGAGCTACCGAACTGCTCCACCCCGCGCCATATGGCGACATATCATCGCGAGAAACAAAATAGCCTTTTGTGAGGATACTGTCAAGCACGACCATATATTTTGCCAAGGCTAACATGCCCCAATTTCGACTTGATCTGACAGTAGTCCCTTAGAAAAGAAAAGGAACTCCGTTTTGATGGAAGTGCAAACAACCCATCAACCGGGCGTCATGCCCAAGGAGTTCCCGATGGAAAATTTTAACCAAAGCGCTATCAAACACAAGGCCGGACTTCTCAACCTGGCCGTGGAGCTGGGGAATATCTCCAAGGCCTGCCGTATCATGGGCTTTTCCAGAGATACGTTTTACCGCTATCAGGCCGCTCGTGATGCGAGTGGGGTGGAAGCTCTGCTTGAGCTCAGTCGCAGAAAGCCAAATCTGAAGAATCGAGTGGGAGAACCGACAGAGCAGGCAGTTGTCGATTTCGCCACAGCATTTCCCGCATACGGCAAGTCAGAGCCAGTAACAAACTCCGCAAGCAAGGCATCTTTATCTCTCCGCCTGGCGTCCGCTCTATCTGGTTGCGCCATGGTCTTGCTTCCATGAAGCAGCGTCTGACAGCACTGGAAAAATATCTGCGGCGGATCAAGGTCTGATGTTGACTGAAGCGCAGGTACAGGCTCTGGAGCGTAAAAAGTAGGATGATGAAGTATCTGGTGAAATAGAGAGCATCATCCCGGTCATCTGGGCAGTCAGGACACCTTTTATGTGGGCACTCTCAAAAGTGTGGGGCGTATTTATCAGCAAACCATTGTGGACACCTATTTCAAATGGGCGACAGTCAAACTCTGTACCACCAAGGCATCCATCACTGCGGCTGACCTTTTGAACTACCGGATTTTGCCTTTCTTTGCGTCACAACTTGAGGAGGGGAACGCCCGGCTCAGAAAAAATGAATGGGCGCAAAAACATGGCATCGGCCTGGAACACAGTCGGCCCGGAACACCCACAGATAACGGTTTCGTGGAAAGTTTCAACGGAAGCTTGCGAGATGAATGTCTGAACCAGAATATTTTTGTT
>NZ_JBNPLS010000038.1:0-17916 GCF_050313595.1 Desulfovibrio sp. SGI.169
CCGCTGGGCGGCGTCAATGTTTTCCTTCAGGCTGGTCACCATCTGGCGCAGGTCATCCGCCAGCATGCCAAGCTCGTCAGTGCTGTGCACATCCAGGGTTCTTTCCAGATCGCCGTTGGCGACGGCCTTGGCGAATACCTGGGTGGTCACCAGCGGCTTTACGATCATGCGGGTGGTAAACAGGGAGATGCCGATACCGAGAATGATGACGCCGATCAGAATCATGATGGTTCGCGTTGTGGCGGCGCTCAGCGTCTCTTCGGCGCCGTTCACGCCCTGTGTGGTATTGGCGGCAATGTCGCCGCTCAGGCCGAGGGTCTGCTGCTTCAGGCTGACGAACAAATCATATCGCGCCTTTGAAGCGGCCGCCAGCTGCCCGTGAATCTCCATCAGCTGATCAATTTCCCTGCCCAGGTTCTGAGTGGCGGCGATGGAGTTTTGCAACAGGTCGCGGTATTCCTGCCTGTCAAATTTTTCCCGCAATTTTTCAAGATTGGCAAGAATGCTCTTGAAATCCCCCACAATTTCGCCAAGCAGCTTCTCATCGTTGGTGCTCTTGGCAGTCAGCACTTTCTTGATGAGGTTGCCCACATCCGTGAGGTCGGCGGAAACTGAAGCCATATGCTGCGCATATGTGGCGGCCAGACTGGTCTGACCCGTCTCCATGAGCTGACGCGATTCCTTGCCCAGGGCCTTGATAAGCGTTTCGAGGCTTACTTCGGCGTCCTTGCCGGCCTTCAGCCCCGCCGTATTGTTTTCCTGAGCTTTTCGGATCAGGGCAATGCAGGCGCGCATGCGTTCCAGATAGGTTTCCAGATCCTTGGGAAATTTCTCCAGGAATGCGCCTGTGCCCTTATAGGGATGTTTGTCCTGCAGTTCCCGAAGCTTGGCGATATTGCCCTTGATGGTGCTGGTCTGCTTTTCAAGAGCCTTGATTTCCGCTTCGTTTTTGGACTCCGCAAAACGTAAATACAGGCGCGGAAATTCAAGAACATTGCTTTCCAGCGCGGAGGCCACCATAAAACGCGGAACCCGGTCCTCGCTGATGTTTTTTGATGTCTGCACGCCTTCCTGCATATCGGTGATGGCAAGATAGCCCAGTACCAGCGTCAGCAACAGAATGACGCTGAACCCACTGCCGATTTTTTTCCCTACAGTCACGATACGCCTCCTACACGTCCTCTTTGTGATTCTGCTCCGTCTTCAGTAAATCGCCCGCGATAAAGCCGCTTTTCTCGACCGGCGCAAAAACGATCCCTTGTATGCTCATGGCGACCGCCGGGACGCCAGAACTTCGGATGCCGCACGCGATTTCCCCAGGCGGCGTTCGCTACAGGCAGCGATTGCGCTTTGTCCGCGGCAGCTTGCGCGGCGACGGCAAACGACAGTCTCTTCCCGATTTTTGCACTGTCCGTCAAAAATTTCAACTTTTCGTGACCGGCGTCCCAAAGGGGCCGACACCAGAAAAGCCCGGCCCGGCGGGTGTTCGCCGTCTTTCAATCCGCCGCTTCGCTTCGGGCATATCAGCGCCGCGCAGCATCGGTACGGGCGCGGTCATGCAAGGCCATGCATGAATGACCACAGTACGTTTATCGGTCATATTTCGCCTGATATTAGTATTAGTTGGTTTTTTATTGAAAATATTTTTTCAAAAATTTCAATATATTATCGTGTGGCAAAATAAAAATTTCATCTGACGGCGCGGTCTGGCAAGGTCGTCGGCGAAGGAGGGCGCGCCGCAATGAATCTGATATGACGGCGGGTTGAACTCACAAAAGCGTCAAAAGAAAACATGCCGGAGAAAGGGCGATGCCTTCCCGGCGGTTTTTCGCCGCGGCGGCATTTTATGCTTGCCCATCGGCATGCTTTGTTGCTAGATTGTCTTTCCCCCCTTATCAGGCCGGAAACCGTCGCCAGAACGGTTTCGGCGGTTTTGCGGACCGTCTTTCGGCCAGCCGGCGTCGCCGGCAAGCAGTCTTCGCGCCTCCGTAGCCGGAGGGCCCGCGAAGTCGCATGTGTTCACTCACGCCCCCTTTTGTTCGGGAGCTTATGCCAGTGTTACGGCGGGCCGCGCATTGCGGGCCGGCCTCTGGCCGTGGCGCTTTTTCAAGGTGAAAAGCTATGTGCAGAATTGGTTCCATCAAAAGCAGAACTCCGGTGCACCCTTCTTTGGCGCTCAATCTGATGCTGCCGCAGCAGGAAGGGCACGACAATTCGGGTTTTGCCATGGTCATGCAGGATTTGAGCGGCGTTTTCAGCCATTATAAGGACAAGCCCCTGCTTTCTCTGGCCTGTACGCCGCAGGGCGTGCAACTGGTCAATGACTATATGGAGGAAAGGGGCTTCGTGCAGGTGGCCCAGTGGGTGCCCGAGGTGGACAAGCGGCCGGGCCTGAAAATCGAGGCCATGCCCCGCTATGTTTTTCGCAACTATGATTACCCCGAAATTTACCGCTACCGCAGCCAGGAAGAGCGCGAGGAACTGCTGCTGGATACCCGGCTGGCCCTGCGCCGCCTGCTGGATGGGGGCGGCAACGGTTTTGTTTATTCCTTCTGGCCCGATGTGCTGACTCTCAAGGAGATCGGCGACCCGGCGGATATCGCTTCCTACTTCCGGCTCTGGAATGATGACGGACGCCTCACGGCCCGCAATATCGTGGCTCAGTGTCGACAGAACACCAATTATGATATTGTGCGCTATGCGGCTCATCCTTTCTTTTTGCAGGGCTATACCCTCTGCGCCAATGGCGAGAACACGTTCTTCACCAAGAACAAGGAATTTCAGAAGTCTCTGCACCGGGGTTATATTGGCTTTGAATCCGATTCGCAGAATTTTCTCTACACGCTGCACTATGTGCTGCGCGAACTGCAATGGCCTATCAGGTACTACAAGCATGTCATCACGCCCCTGCCTTTTGTGGAGGCGGAAAAACGCGCCGACAGCAAGGTGCTCAGTCTGATCCGCGAATCGCTGGCGCATCTTGAGATCAACGGCCCCAATTCCATTATCGGTCTGTTGCCCGACGGGCGGATGATAACCTGTTGCGACTCCAAAAAGCTGCGGCCGGTGGTGGTGGGCGGCGACGACGCCATGGTGGCCGTCGCTTCGGAGGTTTGCGGGCTGAATGCCATTTTGCCCGACCGTGATTGCGCGGGAGACATCTATCCCCATGAGCGCGAAATGGTGGTCATTGACAACGATCTGGCGGTGCGGCGATGGAAGCAGTAAAAACCCAGGATGTCGGCGTCAACGATCTGGGCTGGATCATTGAGCACCACGCCGAACGCTGCACCATGTGCGGTTCTTGTGTGGCGGCCTGCACGTTCAACGCCATTGAGGCAGGGATGTCGCGCCGCAGCGTGACGGTTTCGCGCAGGGCGTTTCCCGAACCGGAGGCGGAACATCTGGCCCTGCCTGTCATCAGACAGAAAGCGTCCATTGGGCAGACCTGCGTGGGCTGCGGCATGTGCGAAAAAGTCTGCCCCAACGGGGCCATCAGGCCCGTGCGCAATCCGGACGCCCGCTTTTCGCTGCTGGCCCGAACCCACGGCCCCGTCAAGCGCGGCGGGCGCAGCAACCTGGCCACGCCGCGTACGCTGGACGCCATAGTGGTGGGCCGCATCAGCCAGATGACCGACCCCGCGCTGGATTCGGAGCGGCATACCTTTGATGTGCGCTCGCCGCTGGGCCGCGTCATGCTGGCCCGGGAACTGCCCCTGCGCGTGGACGGCGAAAATCTGGCGCTCGACGGGCGCACCCCGCCGGTGCGCTGGATTTACCCGGTTATTTTCAGCGATATGAGCATTGGCGCGCTGTCCGCCAGGGCCTGGGAGGCTCTGGCTCTGGCCACGGCCTATCTCAACGAAAAGTGCGGCATGCCCGTGCGCATGAGCTCCGGCGAGGGCGGCATGCCCATCAAACTGCTGGAGTCCGAGCGGCTCAAGTACATGATTTTGCAGATCGCTTCCGGCCATTTTGGCTGGAACCGCATCATCAGGGCCATGCCCCGCATGAAGGTCGATCCGGCGGGCGTGCTGATCAAGATCGGTCAGGGAGCCAAACCCGGTGACGGCGGATTGCTGCCCGCCGCCAAGGTGGCCCCGCACATTCAGGCCATTCGCGGCGTGCCCAGGGCCACGCTGCATTCCCCGCCCAACCATCAGGGCTTGTATTCCATCGAAGAGTCGGTGCAGAAAATGCATCTTTCGCTCAATGCGGCCTTCGGCTTTCGCGTGCCTGTGGCCATCAAGTGCGCGGCCTCGGCCACCTCGGTGTCGGTGTACAATAATCTGCTGCGCGATCCCTACAAGATTTGCGGCGGTTTTTTTATCGACGGCATTCAGGGCGGCACGGGCGCGGCCAACGAAGTTTCCCTGGAGCACACGGGACACCCCATCGTCTCCAAGTTGCGAGACTGCTATCAGGCGGCCGTGGCCCAGGGCCTGCAGGGGCAGATACCCCTCTGGGCGGGCGGCGGCATTGGCATGACCGGCAATGCGGCGGCTGACGCGTTCAAGATGATCTGTCTGGGCGCCAACGGCGTGATACTGGGCAAGATGCTGATTCAGCTGATGGGCTGCGTGGGCAACGAGCGCGGTCGCTGCAACGCCTGCAACACAGGCAAATGCCCCACGGGCATCTGCACGCAGGATCAGCGCCTGGTCAAGCGGCTGGATGTGGATCGGGGCGCGCAGAATATCGTGGACTATATGCTGACGTTTGACGCGGAACTGCGCAAACTGCTGGCCCCGGTGGGCAACAGCTCCCTGCCGGTGGGGCGCTCCGACGCTCTGGTGTCCATGAACCGGGCGGTGGCGGACAAGCTGGGCATTGCATACGCCTGTTAGGGGGCGCCTTCAACAAAACGCCGTCCGCGGCGGATTGTCACATATACAAGCCAGGAGATTACCATGCTGCGCATAAGCACGGTGCGCGATCATGAACGCATGTCCACCCAGGATTTGCTGCTGTCCATTGAAGCGGCGGCGGAGCGGGGCGAGACCGATTTTTATATTGAGGCATCGGGTCAGCACGACATTGGCGGCCCGCTCTGGAACCGGGACGGCAAAAAGCTGACCTTCTGGGTTCGCAACCCCGGCCAGCGGGTGGGCTCCATGTGCCTGCCCGACACGGAAATAACGGTGGACGGGCCGGCCCCGGCCGATGTGGGCTGGCTTAATGCCGGCGGCCGCATCGCGGTGCGTGGCGATGCGGGCGATACGGCGGGGCATTGCGCCGCCGCGGGCAGGATTTATATTGGCGGCCGCGCGGGCGCGCGCTCCGGCTCGCTCATGAAGCATGACCCGCTTTACGACCCCCCGGAACTCTGGGTGCTCAAAAGTGTGGGCAGTTTTTCCTTTGAATTCATGGGCGGCGGCAAGGCCGTGGTCTGTGGTCACGAAAGCCAGACCCTGCCTTCGGTGCTGGGGGAACGACCCTGCGTGGGTATGGTGGGCGGCGTGGTCTATTTTCGCGGGCCGGTGGGCTCCCTGCCGCCAGATGTGCGTGTGGGCCCCCTGGACGAAGAGGACAGGGCATGGCTTGATGCCGGTCTGGACGAGTTTCTTCAGGCGGTTGACCGGCCCAGGCTGCGCCGTGAGCTGTCGGTCTGGAAGCACTGGAAAAAGATTACGCCTCTGCCGTTTGAGGAGCGTGAGCACGAGGACATGCCCGATCTGGCCCGATTTCGGGCGACGGAATGGGTGAAGGGCGGCATTTTCAGCGATGTCTGCCCCGATGATTTCGTGGTCAACGGGCTGGTGGCGCGCGGGGAGTGCCGCCTGCGCGCGCCTCTCTGGGAAAACGCCCGCTTTGCCGCGCCTTGCGAATTTCACTGCCCGGCTTCCATCCCCAGTCAGCGCCGCTTTAATCTGCTGCGTGAGGGCAGGGTGGAGGAAGCCTGTCGGCTGGTGCTGGAATACACGCCTTTTCCCGGTTCGGTCTGCGGCGGCGTCTGCCCCAACCCCTGCATGGAAAGCTGCACACGCGCCGGGCTGGACAGCGCGGTGCAAATCGGCGGGCTGGGTTGCTGTTCCGCGGATGTCAGTCTGAAAAAACCCGCCAGGCGCAGCGGCAGACACCTGGGCGTCATCGGCGGCGGCGTGGGCGGCCTCACGGCCGCCTGGCAACTGGCGCGCATGGGGCATGACGTCACGGTGTATGAGGCGGACGCGCATATGGGCGGCAAGCTGGAGCAGGTTATCCCGCGCGAACGTCTGAACCACGACGTGCTGATCGGGGAGCTCAAGCGCATTGAAGACATGGGCGTGCGCTTTGTGACCAGCTATCCGGTGGACGCCGCCCGCTTCGCGCGGCTGCGCAAAAAGCATGATGCCCTGATCGTGGCCACGGGCGGCCATGTGCCGCGCGTTTTCCCCTGGCCGGGGCATGAACGGATCGTGGGCTGCATTGACTTTCTCAAGGCTGTGAACAGAGGGCAAAAGATCAGGGCGCCGGAACAGGTGGTGGTCATCGGCTGCGGCAACGCGGGCATGGATGCGGCGGCCGGGGCGTTTGCCCTGGGCGCGCGCGAGGTGACCTGCATCGACGTGCAGCGCCCGGCGGCCTTTGCCCACGAAATAGCCCATATCGAAAGCCTGGGCGGCAAACTGCTCTGGCCGGTGCAGACCAGGGAGATCACTGACCGGGGCCTGATAACCCAGGATGGCGCGCTGATTCCCGCAAAGATGGTTATTATCGCCATCGGCGAATCTCCTGATCTTTCCTACCTGCCCGAAGGGCTGGAAAAGTTCCGTGACTGGCTGGTTCCCAGGGCGGATCTGAGCATCATGGACGGCGTGTTCGCGGCGGGCGACGTAATCAGGCCGGGCTTGCTGGCCCATGCCATCGGCACAGGCCGCCAGGCCGCGCTGGCCGCCGACGCCTGGCTGCGCGGCGAGCGTTATGCGCCCGCTGACAGGGAAGAGACGCCGTTCCGGCGGCTGCATACCGCGTATTTTGCCAAGCGTCACAGCCGGGAGCTGCCGCAACCGCAGGAGGATTTTGAGCGTTGCGTCAGTTGCGGCGTCTGCCGCGACTGCAAGATGTGCCTTGCCTCCTGCCCGGAAAAGGCCATTGACCGCAATGAACTGGCCGGAGGCGGCTTTGAATACGTCTCTGACCCGGCGCGCTGCATCGGCTGCGGCATCTGCGCGGGCGTCTGCCCCTGCGGCATCTGGAGCATGGAACCTAATCGGGCCATGACATAGAGGCGGTTGCCCGCGCGTTTTTTCCGCAGCGGCCAAGCCGCGCGAGCGGTTTGGCCGCCGCAAACACCGCAAGGCGGGGTTTGTCATCAATAACAGGCCCGGAGTGAAAACTCCGGGCCTGTTTCATGCGAGGCGGCGTCCGCCTTCCCGCCTTGACGCTCGCCGTTGCGAATCGTACATTTCTGCCAGGTCGTACTTCAAGGAGCTGCCATGACGCTTGATCCCACCAAGAATCCTGACTGGAAAATCGCGCAGGATGCCGAATCACGCATGAAAACCGTGGAAAGTCTAGCCGCTGAACTGGGGCTGGAATCTCAGGAATTGCTGCCCTATGGGCGTTATATGGGCAAAATTGAGCAACAGGCGGTGCTGGAGCGCCTGGCCGGTCGGCCTGACGGCAAGTATGTGGATGTGACGGCCATCACCCCCACGCCTCTGGGCGAGGGCAAGTCCACCACCACCATTGGTCTGGTTCAGGGGCTTGCCCGGCGGGGGGCGCGATGTTCGGCGGCCATCCGGCAGCCTTCGGGCGGCCCCACCATGGGCATGAAAGGCTCCGCCGCGGGCGGCGGCCTGTCGCAGTGCATTCCGCTGACGCCGTATTCTCTCAATTTCACCGGCGACATTCATGCCGTGGGGGCGGCGCACAATCTGGCCATGACCGCCCTGACCGCGCGCATGCAGCACGAGCGCAATTACGACGACGCCACCCTGGAGCGCCTTTCGGGCATGCGCCGACTGAATGTGGACCCCACACGGGCGGGCACGGGCTGGGTTATGGATTTCTGCGCCCAGGCCCTGCGCAATGTGATTATTGGCATTGAGGGCGACGGCCGGCGCAATGACGGCTTTATGATGCGCTCGCATTTTGACATCACCGTGGCTTCGGAGGTCATGTCCATTCTCTCCCTGGCCCGTGATCTGCGCGACCTGCGCGAACGCATGGGCCGCATGGTGCTGGCTCTGGATCGCGACGGCAGGCCCGTGACCACGACCGATCTGGAAGTGGCCGGGGCCATGACCGCCTGGCTGGTGGAGGCCGTCAAGCCCAATCTGATTCAGACCATCGAGGGCCAGCCCGTGCTGGTGCATACCGGGCCTTTCGGCAATATCGCCCTGGGGCAGAGCTCGGTCATCGCCGACCGGGTGGGCCTTAAACTCAGCGACGTGCATGTGACGGAATCCGGCTTTGCCGCTGAAATGGGCTATGAAAAGTTCTGGAATCTGAAATGCCGGTACAGCGGTCTCACGCCTGACGCGGCGGTCATCGTGGCCACCGTGCGAGCGCTCAAGAGCCACGGGGGCGCGCCCCAGCCCCAGCCCGGTCGTCCCCTGCCCGAAGCCTATACCCGTGAGGATGTGGGCCTGGTGGAAGCGGGCTGCGCCAACCTGCTGCACCACATCGGCATTGTGCGCCGCTCCGGCGTGCCTTCCGTGGTGTGCGTCAATAAATTCCATACCGACAGCCCGGCGGAGGTCGCGGCCATCCGTCGCATTTGCGAAGCGGCCGGGGCCCGCGTGGCCGTGTCCGAACATTGGGAAAAGGGCGGCGAGGGCGCGCTGGAACTGGCTGACGCGGTTATGGACGCCTGCAACGCCGGTCAGCGGAATTTCACGCCGCTGTATGACTGGAGTCTGCCGCTGACCGAGCGGATTGCCTGCATCGCCCGCGAGGTTTACGGGGCTGACGGCGTGGACTTTGAACCCCTGGCCGCGCGGCGTCTGAAAGACCTGCAGGAGCGCCCCGATGCCGATGAACTGGGCGTGTGCATGGTCAAGACCCAGTATTCCCTGTCTGACGATCCCACGCGCAAAGGCGCGCCAACCTCCTGGCGGCTGCATGTGCGCGATGTGCTGCTGTTCGGCGGGGCGGGCCTGGTATGCCCGGTTGCCGGCGACATCAGCTTGATGCCCGGCACGGGGTCGCATCCCTCGTTCCGCAATATTGACGTGGATGTGAGCACAGGCAAGGTCACGGGCCTGTTCTGAAACAGCCTGCCTTTTGCCGCGGTATTTCCACATGGTTGTTGGCGGCAAGACGACCTCTTGCCGCCGAAAGACTCTGGATGGCGGTCAGGGCGTTGACGGGCCGCAACCATGCGGCGGTAAGGAACAGAGGCCTATGGTTGAAAATGTGATGCCCTCCGCGGGCGCCTCCGGTGCTGTCGGAAAAGCCGGAACCTCCGAAACCGTGGATGTGGCCGTCAATATTTTTGCCAAGCCTTTTCAGACGGCCCTGTCTCTGCTGTCGCTGCTCAGGCGCAGCGGCGAACATGTGGGGGTTGTCTGGCTGCAATTCGAGCCATATGGCTCACGCTACGACACAATTACGCCTTATTGTATCGCTGACTATCTGCGGGAGATTCTGGGCGTGCGCTGTCGGGTCTTCCAGCCTGAGCTCTGGCTGGCGCGCGAGCCCGTTGACCCGGCGAGGCTCGGCGATGCGGCCTATCGCCTCAGTATCCGCTACCAGTATGCCTTTGAGAACAGTCAAAGCCGCAAGCTTTTTTTGATGCACAACGATGTGCTGGCGCTGCGTGATATTCTGGGAGCCATGCTGCGGGAAATGGGCGACGCCTTTGCCGTGGGGCTGCTTGGGCAATGCTGGAACTGCCCGGCCCATCAGGAGGAGCTGACGCGCGAAGTCATGGGCCGCGCCGCGTGCGGGCCTTTGTCGTATACTGAATTTCAGCCGGATTACGCGGCCTTGTGTCGCTTGTATGCCCTGGCGCGGCAACGCGGCATTTTTGTCCGGCCATATGACGGGGGCTTTGCGGATATTTTTAGGGAACAGCCCTGGCCGTTGCCGGAATGCCGGATCAACGAATGGGCCTGCCTGCTGGATCTGGAGAAAACGCGCCCGCACTGCGCGCCGTTCGGCCCCTCGTTGCCGCCCGGGGCGTTCCAGCAATGTGGCGGCACGCGACTGGACACCGCCGTGCCCTGGTTCAGGGGCATGCACGCGCTGGGCCTGCGCGCCAGACATTTTGAACTTCAGCGCTATCTGAAACACTGGGTGGGCACAGGCAACAAGAGTCCCCGGCGCTATGCCCTGGCCGAATCAAATGCCCTGAAACTTTTGCGGCGTCATTATCCAGAGTATCTTCAGTGGCTGGAGAAAAAAAGCGGGCACAGTTTTCATTGAACAGATAAAGAATTGCTGCACTTCATTCCAGGCTCTGATGGCGGATTAAGATGAATCACCCTCTTCGAATTTCCATTATTGCGGCAACTTACAATGCGTCAGCCCAACTTGAGCGCATGTTGCGCTCTGTAGAAACGCAACAATATCCCCACTGGGAAATCATCGTGCAGGATGGCGGTTCAACGGACGGCACGCTGGATATCCTCAGACGACACGACAAATCCGTTTCCTGGGTTTCAGAGCCGGACAGGGGCATTTACGACGCTTGGAACAAGGCTGTGCCGCGGGCAAACGGCGACTGGGCGCTTTTTCTCGGCGCTGACGATTTTTTGATGGATGATAGGGCGCTGGCGCAGTGCGTCCATTTTTTGAAAAGGCTGGATGCCGGCATTGTTTTTGCCTACGGCGTTCTGGCAATGGGGCTTGACGGCAAGCTCACCGGTATTCTGGACAGAAGCCGGCATAAGGTTTTCTCCATGTTTATCAGCGACATGGGGCTTCCCTTTCCCGCAACGTTCATCCGCACGGATTTTCTCAAAAAACATTCCTTCGACTCAGTATACAAGATAGCGGGCGATTTTGCCTTCTGCGCCGATCACATACGGCTTGACAATGTGGCGCGCCTGCCGGTTTGCGTCAGCTTTTTTGAATTGTCCGGCGTGAGCAGCAGCGAGAGTTCCCGGAAGCGTCTGCTCAGGGAACGCCTGCGTATTTTGAGAAACAACGTGGAACCGCGGCTTGAAGACATTACCGCCGCCTTGATTGCCACCGCTGACAGTGACGAGCTGGAGCATGGCTTTATTGAGTGAGGCTTCGCATGCCGGCTCCATACTGTAAGGGAGACACGTTCACTGTGAATCCGGCATACTCAGAGTCAGGCGGAGAAGGGTGCGCGTTTTCCCCTTATGCCGGGGCGCGGTTCAGATTGCCCAGGTCATCATCCGTGGGGCAGCCCTTTTCTCGCCGCAGACGATCTGCGTGCGCGGGCTGCTTTTAGCGGGGATGGCCAGTGCTTATTTTTGCAAGTAAGACACTGGCGGCCATTGCCAAACGCTACAGGAGGAGAGAAAGCCCTGTGGAGGAGGCCCCGCTCGAAATGTCGCTGGCCGGCGTTTCCGCCCGCGTGTGGACGATATCACCGATCCCCGGTCTTGCCGGGGATGCCCGACTTCAGGGCCGCTCTGTTCTGGCTTCAGCCAGGATGCCGCGCCGGGCCATCTCCGCCACAGCCTTGCGACAAAATTCAGGAAGCATGGCCTGGGCCTGCGGGCTCAAGCCCACCCGCATGGTCTGATAGTCAAAGGGGTGCAGGCCGATAACCACAGCCTCTGGCCTGTGCCCGGCCAGGTGGCAGGTGATCAGGGTGTCCAGCAGGTCTGTCTGGTGCATGGAATCGCGGAAGCTCAGGCTTTGGCGCAGGTCTTCGCCTTCCAGCAGGTAGATGGCGCCCGGAGTTTTCGGCCCCAGCACCACATCCAGCACCACCAGAAAGTCACATTCCAGAAGTTCCGGCATCAGCATCAGGCCCTGGGTGCCGCCGTCCATCAGGCGCACGCCTTCGGGCCAGCGGTAGTGGGTTTTCAGATATTCCACCGCGCGCACGCCAAAGCCTTCATCGGTCAGCAGAATGTTGCCCACACCCAGAATCAGTATTCTTTTGTTGTTCACACGTCCTCCTGACAGGTGAAAAATGCAGGAACCCAGCGATGTTACGGAAAAGCTGCTCTGTTGACAGCAAGAGCAGGCAGGCGCAACAAAGCGCAAGCGCGACCCGCGCTGGCGTCAGTTTTGCCTGAACCCCTCTCTTATGACGGTTGGCGCAAGATTGCGGTCAAACAACGCATCCGGCGATGACGGTGGCGCAGTATGCGGTGACGTAAGGCAACAAAAAAATAATGGGGCGTTTTCTCAAAAAAGGGCGGGGATGCCTCCCCGCCCTTGCTGCATCCCATTTCAGCCGTTGTACATTACAGCACCTTGAACTTGTGCACCTCGTTGCTTTCTCCGTCAATCACATGCACCGCACAGGCGATGCAGGGGTCGAAGGAGTGGATGACGCGCAGGATTTCCACCGGGCGCTTGGGATCGGCCACCGGCGTGCCCGCCAGAGCTTCCTCGGCCGCGCCGGGCACGTTTTTGGCGTCCCGCGGTCCCAGGTTCCAGGTGGTGGGCACCACCAATTGGAAGTTGGCGATCTTGGCGTCCGCATCAGTACGCAACCAGTGGGAGAGCCCGCCGCGCGGGGCGTTGACGAAGCCCACGCCCTTGGCGTCCTTGGGCGCGTCATAGTTCTCCACGATCTGCCTGTCTTTGGTGATATTGTCTTCGTATTCGTTCAGCCAGGTTTCGATTCGCTGTGCAATGGCCAGGGTTTCAATACCGCGCGCGGCGGTGCGGCCCAGGGTGGAGAAGAGGGCTTCGGGGCCCACGTTCAGGGTCTTGAGCACATGATCCACCAGCGGCTTTACGGTCTTGTGGTTCTGGGCGTAGGCCACCAGCACCTGGGCCAGCGGGCCGGTTTCCATGGAGATGCCGTCGTAGCGCGGGGCCTTGAGCCAGGAGTAACGGTCTGTATCGCCCATCTTGGTGAAGGCGGGCTTGGTTTCGCCCTGATAGGGCGGCAGGGCCTTGTCGCCCTCATACCAGCTGTGGCGGACATGCTCTTCAATCTTGGACGCGTCGAAGCCCTGGATATTGCCGATTTTGCGATCCAGAATGACGCCCGGCTTGAGCCAGCGCTTTTGCAGGTCGCGTTCGCCGCCCGCCGCCGGAAATTCGCCGAAGGCCATAAAGTTGCGCGTGCCGCCGTAAGTGGCGCATTCTTTGTAGTTGGCGGCCACGGCGAGCAGGTCGGGAATATAGTAATTTTCAATAAAGGCGCGGGTTTTCTTGTAAAGCTCTTTAAATTCCTTGATCCGTTCGGGGGTCAGGGCGTCGTAGCAGGTCACGCCGCCGCCCACAGTGAACTGGGTGTGCGGGTTTTTGGCCCCGAAGACGGCCATGGCCCGCGCCGCTTCCACCTGAACGCGCAAGGCTTGCAGATAGTCGGCCGTGGCGATCAGGTTGACTTCCGGGCTCAGGGTATAGGCCGGGTGTCCGCCCAAAAAATAGGCGTTGGCAAAGGGGCCGAGCTGGCCGCTGTCCACAAAGGTTTTGAGTTTGGACTGCACAGCCCGGTAATCGTCGGCGGTAACCTTGCGCGCGGAAATGGAGGTAGCCACGCTGGCCGCCTTGACCGGATCCGCGTTCAGGGCGCTGGTCACATCCACAAAATCCAGGGCGTGCAGGGCGTAGAAATGCACCAGGTGGTCATGCAGAAACTGCATGCCCAGCACCAGATTGCGCAGATAGGTGGCATTGGCCGGGATGGGTTTATTGATGGCGTCTTCCAGGGCGCGGGTGGAGGCCAGGGCATGCGTATAGGTGCAGACGCCGCAGGTGCGCTGGGTAAAGTGCTGGGCGTCGCGCGGATCGCGCCCTTTGAGAATGAGCTCCAGACCGCGGAACAGGGTGCCGCAGCTGCGGGCTTCCTTGATTTTGCCCTTTTCCACTTCCACTTCAATACGCAGATGCCCCTCGATACGGGTCAGCGGATCCACCACAACGGGGCCGGTGTAATCGCTCTGGGGCGCTTTGATGACTTCACTCATAATTTTCCCCCTAGTTCTGGTAGAACGGCGTCATTTCGTCCCAGAAGCCGGGCTCGCTGCAACCAATGCAGGGATGCCCGGCGCCCACCGGCCAGTTGGTCTGATTGAACAGAGCCTTGGGACAGTTGTTGTACGTCTGCGGGCCCTTGCAGCCCACTTCATACAAACACCAGCCCTTGCGGGCTTCTTCGGAATTGAAGGAGGGCGCGAATTCGCCGGCGTCAAAATGTTTGCGGCGTTCGCACAGGTCATGCACGCTCTGCCCGTAAAACATGGTCGGACGGCCCAGTTCGTCCAGCTCAATTTCCTGACCTTTCAGGAAGGCCACGAGGGCGCCCACCAGGTTGAGAGGATTGGGCGGGCAGCCGGCGATGTTGATGGCCTTGACGCCCAGATCGCCGTAGGCCTCGTTGACGCCCTTGGCCCCTGTGGGGTTGGGCCTGGCGGCCTGCACGCCGCCGTAGCAGGCGCAGGTGCCCATGCTGACAACGGCCTTGGCCTTGGGCAGGATATTCTTGCAGATGTCATACATGGTGCGGCCGCTGATATAGCCGTATTTGCCGTCCATAGCCGTGGGGATGGCCCCTTCCACCACACAGATGAAGCCATCGGGCCCGTTGACGGCCTGGTGCAGGGCTTCTTCAGCGGCTTCGCCGGCGGCGGCCATGATGGTTTCATGGTAGTCCAGAGAAATGGTGTCCAGGATCAGGCTGTCGATGAAGGGTTTGTAGGTGCGCAGCAACGCTTCGGAACAGCCCGTGCACTCGGCGGCGTGCAGATAGACCACTGAAGGACGACGGCCCGTCAGGGCCGCGGCCACATCCGAGGCGAAGGCCGGGCCCATGCCCATGGTTACCGCCACCGCCGTGCAGAATTTCATGAAATCGCGGCGGCTGATGCCCTGGCGTTCCAAACGCTCCTCTCCGCTTTGTTTGCCCAGACCCACGGCAATACGCATAATAGCCTCCTGGCAAAAGTGAGTAAAAGGCTGAAGGAAACTCTTCACAGGGTTTCCGGTTGCTGCGCGCCGAACAGAAGCCACGCCCCAATGATGGGCCGCGTCCGGGGCATGAAGCCCGACGCCTGCGACAACTGTTCGTGCGGGATGCCAGCAATTTTCAGTATGGCGGCTTGCGGAAGCGTCGCCTTGCCCCACACAGGGGAGAAAGCCGCCATTTGCGCACCAGAGTATACCCTGAAAGATAAGGGGTCAATAGGAAGAAACTTTTTTGCCTGCCGTTCGCGTTCATTGGCAAGGGGTGCGGCGCTCGCTTGCCTTGCCCGTGCGCATGGGATACTATTTCTGTCGCGCGTTGCCCGCGCGAGTTCGGCGGGGGCCGCCATGACGCCGCGCGGCGATTCCGTGCCTTCGCGGTACGAATGCGCGGCGCACTTCAGCATATTCCGAGGAACACACAGCCATGAAATTGGAATCCCTTTGCCTGCATGCCGGCTACAGTCCCGAAAACGGACAGCCGCGCGTTCTGCCCATCGTCCAGAGCACGACCTTCAAATACGCCTCCACCGCCGATGTGGCCAAACTGTTTGACCTGGCCGAAGCGGGCTTTTTTTACACCCGCCTGGGCAATCCCACTGTGGACGCTGTGGAGCGGAAGATTGCCGCGCTGGAAGGCGGGGTGGGGGCCCTGTGCACCTCCTCGGGGCAGGCCGCCATCATGCTGGCTGTGCTCAATCTGGCTCAGAGCGGCGAGCATCTGGTCAGCGCCGCCAGCATTTACGGCGGCACATTCAATCTTTTCGCCGTCACCCTGAAAAAGCTGGGCATTGACGTGACCTTCGTGGATCAGACCGCCTCCGACGAGGAGCTGGAAAAGGCCTTCCGCCCCAACACCAGGGCTGTATTCGGCGAGACTTTGAGCAACCCCTCCATGAATGTGCTGGATATCGGACGCTTCGCCCGTCTGGCCCATCGGCGCGGGTTGCCGCTGATAGTGGACAACACCTTTGCCACCCCCGTGCTTTGTCGCCCCTTTGATTTCGGGGCGGACATCGTGGTGCACTCCACCACCAAATATATGGACGGCCATGCCCTGCAGATGGGCGGCGTCATTGTGGACAGCGGCAATTTTGACTGGACGTCGGGCGCGTTCCCGGAATTTTCCGAGCCGGATCCCTCCTATCATGGTCTTGTTTATAGCGAGGCGTTTGGCAGGGCCGCCTATATCGTCAAGGCGCGCGTGCAGCTCATGCGCGACATGGGCTGCTGCCAGAGCCCGCAGGGCGCGTTTTACATCAATCAGGGGCTGGAAACGCTGCCTCTGCGCATGGAGCGGCATTGCCGCAATGCCAAGGCCGCGGCGGAGTACCTCGCCGGCCATCCCAAGGTGGAATCGGTGAATTATCCCGGCCTGCCCGGCAATCCCGGCAAGGCCCTGACCGATGTTTATCTGCCCGGGGGGTGCAGCGGCGTGGTGTCCTTTTCGCTCAAGGGCGGGCGCGAAGCCGGCGCGCGTTTCATAGACGCCCTGAAGATGATTTCCCTTCAGGTGCATGTGGCGGACATCCGCACCTGCGTTCTGCACCCCGCAAGTTCCACGCACCGCCAGTTAAGTGACGGGCAACTGCGCGAGGCGGGCATCACGCCCGGCATGGTGCGCCTTTCTGTGGGGCTGGAAAATTCGGACGACATTCTGGCGGACATCGCCCAGGCTCTTGAGCATGCCTGAACCGGCCGCCACGGGGCGAAAGCGGGGCAACCGTCCGTGAAGCCGGGCGCGCGGCGGCGAACCGCATGCAATCTTAGTAACTTTGCAATATTCTGACGGATTGCATCAAGTATATGTGAAGCGCCCCGCCGCTGCCCGTATTCCCGGCAGCGGCGGGGCGCTTGTCGGCAAGGCGAATCGTTATGGCGGTTCCTTCATGAGGCTGCCGCTTTTTCGCCGCGTTCGGCCCGGATTTTCTGCCGCAGCGACCAGATAAAAAGAATGGCGGACAAGAGCAGCAGGGCGCAGGCCACGGGGCTGGCATAAAAGATGCTCAGGTCGCCATTGCTCATGAGCAGGGCCGTGCGCGTTTCGCGCTCCAGTACCGGCCCAAGAATAAAGGCCAGCACCATGGCGGAAACGCTGAAACCCAGCCTGTCCAGCGCAAATCCCAGCAGGCCCAGCGCCACCAGCAGGTGAATGGAAAAGAGGCTGTATTCCTCGGTGTATACTCCTATGCCGCAGAATACGATGACCAGGGGAAAGAGCAGCTTGTAATTCATATGGCAAAAGAGTTTGCGCACCAGGGCAATAAACGGCAGGGCCACGACAAATGCGCCTAAGAAATCCGTGAGCACAAAGAGGACAAAAAGCCCGTAAACAATTTCCGGGTGGTCATGCATGAGCATGGGGCCGGGAATCATGCCCTGCACCATGAAGGCGCCGCCCAGCACCGCAGCCGCCACACTGCCGGGAATGCCGAGGGTGATGAGCGGTATCAGGGAGGATGCGGCCACAGCATTGTTGCCCGATTCCGGCGCGGCAATGCCGCGCGGATCGCCCTGGCCGAACATGCTTTTGTCTTTGGCGTTGCGGCGGGCTTCGCCATAACAGACAAAGGCCGTCGGGGCGGCCCCTATGCCGGGCAAAGCTCCGAAAAAGGAACCCAACAGCGACGATCTCAGCAAATCTTTGGCGCAGAAGCGAAAGTCCGCCCAACGCTCTTTCCAGCCATAGGCTTGCCGCTCGACCTTCGCGCGTGTCGCCTCCTGGCTGAAATCCATGCTTCGCGTCTTGTTGACCTGCTCCAGAATTTCAGTGAAGGCGAGCAGCGCGATGACGGCCACCACAAAGGGAACGCCCCCATCCAGATCGGTCATGCCGAAAACATAGCGTCGTGTCGACAGAATGGGGTCCAGCCCCACTGACGCGAGCATCAGACCCAGCAACACGGAAATAAAACCTTT
>NZ_JBNPLS010000039.1:0-17840 GCF_050313595.1 Desulfovibrio sp. SGI.169
TGGCGGCCAGTTTTTCCGAAATTGGGCGCTGGAGCAAGGAATGGACGCGGGCGCGTGGGGCGAAGACCAGATGCAGCGGCTCACTGGCGGATTTTACCGGGAGAGTGCGCCAAATCAGGGATTTTTACTTGATTATCAACTGGTCGCATCCGGTGTTTTTGGTTTTACGGCGGGGCCGACGCAGGACTCGCAAAGCAGGTTTCCGTCGGGGGATCAGTCAAAGGCATGGGCGTATGCCCCAATTGATTTTGACTCCGCTCGTGTGGCACGCAGCGGCACAGAGACAGTGCCGTCCCATGTCCGGCAGCCTGTCATTATCTATTTGGGCCGTCCGAGATAAATGATTACAGGCTGCCAGATATGCTGGGGCACGTTCTGCGGGCCAGTAGGCACGACATTGGCGGCGTTAAACAGATGCTGGATGTATGCTGATCCCCCGTCATTAAACGCTGCGCCGCCACCTAAACCCTTGATTGTGAAGGCACCGCCCACATAGCCTGTAGACCCTTTGTTTGGCATGTTGGCGGTCGAGCCTTCTATGTTCCTGATTTCGTCTCTGCCCCAGCTCCCCGCTTCCCGATCTCCCCCCAGCATCCAATTTCGGAAAAACTGGACTCCTCCCCATTTCCCCTGTGTCCATACGGGCATCCGATAAGCCTCCCCAAAGGAGGTAACGGATGCCCATCATTTTTCTTCGCTACAAAAAGAAGCCCTGGCTGGTGAAATTTCGCGAACCCTGGAGCGGTCGCCCGCGCCAGCGGGCATTTACGGAAGAGGCGGATGCGCAGGCGTTTTACACAGCGCAGGAATCCATTTACGAACGCGAGCGCGCCATCATTAAAGCAGTCCGCCGCAAGCACAGCCAGAGCCGCCCGACAAGCCCCACGGTTGCCGAGCTGCTGCGCCGTTATCTGGAGAGCCTGGACAATCCCACCACGCGCGCGGCCAGCGCCTATCACCTGCGCCTTTTTGCTGACATTTTCGGTGCTCGCAAAGCCCACTGCCTCACCGTGGAGGACGTGGCGGCCTTCCTCGACCTCCAGGCAAAACGCGGGGTGAGCAAAAGCACGGCATACCGGCGCATGGGCATTGTGCGCGCGGCGTTCCGCTGGGCTGCGCGCTGGGGCCTGCTCCCCGTCAATCCGCTTGCCAGCCTGCGCCTGCCCACTCAGGCTCCGCAGACTCCTGACCCGCCCACAGCCCGCGAGGCACGGCTGCTCTATGCGGCCGCCGCGCCCCATGTGCGGCGCGTCATCGCCCTGGGCATGGCCACGGGGGCGCGTATCGGGCCGAGCGAGCTGTTTCGCCTGCGCTGGACAGACGTAGACCTCAAAGGCGCAGTCCTGCGGATGCCCAATGCCAGCAAGGGCGCGGCCCTGGAAGCGCGCGAAGTGCCCCTGCGGCCCGACATCCTCACGCTCCTGCGCCGCTGGGCAGCGGAGGATGCCGCGCAGGGCTACACCCTAGTCATCCACTATAAGGGCCAGCCCGTGCGCAGCATCAGCCGGGGATGGCGCAATGCCCTGCGCCGGGCCGGAATTACGCGCCGCATCAGGCCCTATGACCTGCGTCATGCATTCGCCAGCCGGGCGCTGGACTATGGGGCTGAGCTGAAGTGTATCGCGGAAATCATGGGGCACAGCGATGAAAAAATGATTGTGCGGTTTTACCGCCACACCAGCGCCAAAGCGCGCCGCAAGGCCGTAAATGCGGCCCCGTCACTGGGACTGGAGCGAGTCGGATGCGGTCATCAGCCGTAAGATGGGCGTCGCGCGACAGACCGTGCGCTGGCACCGGCAAAGGCGCACTGAGTCCTGATTTCGGAGAGCTGCAACCGATGCCGAACGCACACCCCGCCGAAGGCAACAAAAACCCCTAAATTTTCTTCGCATGGAACGCGCTGTTTCCGGGCATGACGCGGATTTTTCCGGCATAGTGAGGGCTGACAGAGGCGGGGGCGCGGGCCGCCCCCACCGGCGGGCTTGGGCAAGCCCACCACGGCCCCACAAGCGGAAGAAAGCCGCTTGCAGAGTATCCGCCTGTCGTGTCTGTCCGCGAGGGACAAGGCATGGTCTAGCACGGCGGAACGCCTGGGGCAACCGCTGGAACCGCTGAAAATGAAGGAAAAGAAGGAAATTCGCTGTGGTCATTGCAACAAGCTGCTGGGCAAAGGAACCGCCCGCGATCTGGAAATCAAGTGCCCCCGCTGCGGCACGCTGAATCATGTGAGGGATTTTAGCCCCTGCTCCGAGCCGTCCGACGGCCAGAACGGAGCGTTTTATGCTGATTCCGAAAAAGAAATCGGAAAGTGAAACCATCATCATTGTGGGCCCCTACCGCATCCCGGTTACATGCGAAGCTTTCAGAAAGTGGGAAGCGGAGCTTATGACCGGGGCTGGCTTCACCGACAGGGAAATCAAGGCGGAAATTTTGCGGAGGCTGGGTTATGAACAGCATTGAGCTTCTGCCCGTTTCCGCCCTGCGGCCCGCCTTGTACAATCCCCGCGAGGCCGACGCGGAACGCCTGGAACTGGTACGGCTCTCCCTGCGCAAGCTGGGCTTTCTCCTGCCGCTGGTGGCCACGCCGGACGGAGAAATCCTTTCCGGGCATCAGCGGCACGCCGTGGCCGTGGACATGGGAGCCGCCCGCGTGCCCGTGCTGCGCGTGGACGTGCCGGAAGAGAGACGGCGCGGCATCAATATCCTGTTCAACCGGGCCACCAACGACATAGCCGTGCAGGATACCGAGCGGGACATGGGCGCGGCCCTGCGCGGGGCGGACGTTCATTCCCTGGCCGCAACGCTGCCGGACATAGCCCCGGACAGCCCGGCGTTCTGCCCCTGCATAGCCGCTGAGATGCAAGACGTTCTGCCCCTTGCCCGGCGCAATGTGTCCCACTTCGTGCGTCATGCCGCCAATGTGGGCAGAATGCTGGCCCGGCTTCATGTTCACCTGCCCATCGTGGTCACGCCGGACGGTACGGTCATCAATGGCGTGGGCAGACTGGAGGCCGCAGCCCGCAAGGGCCGGAAGGAAATAGCCGTGGTCACGCTGGACGAAGAGCGGGCCGAACTGGCCCGCGCCATGCTGAACCTTTTGAGCATGGATTTTCGTTTCACTGGCGACAATGCCGATTTTCTGCGCTACGGCGCGTTCCGGCGGAAATGGCTGCGTCGCACCTACCTGGGACGGGCGTTCGTGCTGCCGGTGTACCGGCACAAGCGACTTTCGGACGTGCGCCTGGATGAACCGTTCATGACAAAATGGAAGTCCGTCTGTGGGGAAAGCGTGCTGGATTTCGGCTCCGGCCAGGGCGACGAGGCCCGGATGCTCCGGGACGTGGGGATCCGTGTGACGGAGTTTGAGCCGTATCCCGCCGATGAAAACACGGTCAACCGGGAAAAGGGCCGGGCATCGGCCATGGGTTTTCTTTCCGCTGTGCGGGCGGGTACGCCGTTCAGCGCCATTTTCGTTTCCAGCGTTCTGAACAGCGTGCCTTTCCCGGAGGACAGGGAACATATTCTGCGCATTGTGGCGGCCCTGTGCGGCCCGGAAACACTGGTATGCGCGGCGGCGCGCGGAACAAAAAGCAGTTCGTGGCGCTGGTTCACGGATGGGGAAGCTACAAGTCAGAGAGCGTCCAGAGCGTGCAATTTTCCGCTGGATATGGAAAAAGGCGTCATTCTGGGAGATATCGCCACGGCACCCAAGGCGCAGAAGTTCTTTGAAGAAGCGGAATGGCTGGAATTGTGGAGCCGGTTTTTCGGCTCTGTGGAGGTCGGATTGTCCGACGGCATGGTGACGGTTCGCTGCCGCAGGCCGCTGGCATGGCATCCGCGAGAACTGGCGGAAAGCCTGCGCTTTGAATTTGACCTCCCGTACCCGGACGGCCAACGAATGGGGCTTGTCCGTCTGGCCCTCAAGTCGTTTTCCCAACGGCTCGGACTGTCCCTGGAGGATGTATGAGTCAGGGGCATGACTGGACGTTTCATGGCTTCGCCGGGGAGTTTGACGGCCATGTGCGGGAACAACTGCCCTGGTATGAGCTGGCCAGCGCCGCCATGGGCCTGATAGCCCGGCAATATATCCCGAAAGAGGGAAAGGTCTATGACCTTGGCGCGTCCACGGGCAATGTGGGCCGCGTGCTTGCTCCCACGCTTGAGGCGCGTTGTGCGCGGCTGACGGCTCTGGATGAATGCCCGGATATGGTGGAGGCGTACAATGCGCCGGGGCGGGCGCTGCGGGCCGACATAACGCGGTTCGACTACAAGCCCTTCGACGTGGCCGTGGCCTTTCTGGTGTTCATGTTTCTGGCCGTTCCCGCCCGGAGAAAACTGCTGGCTCGTCTGCGGCAGCAGCTACGCCCCGGCGGGGCCATCATCGTCTTTGACAAGCTGGTGCCGCCCGGCGGCTATCCGGCCACGGTGCTGGCAAGGCTGACCTGGACTTCCAAGCTGGACCAGGGCGCGGAACCCGGAGCCGTGGTCAGAAAGGAACTCTCCCTTTCGGGGATTCAGCGCCCGCTTTATCCCGGAGAACTGGGAGAGGATGCCGTGGAGGTTTTCAGGTTCGGGGACTTCGCGGGCTGGATTATTGAAGGCTGAAAAATGGACGTGTTTTTGTGTCTGTTCTGACACGCAGGCCACGCCCCGAAAATCTTAATTCAAAAAACGTGCCAAAGCAGAAAAAATGCTCTGGCACGTTCTCATTTCTCGTGCGGGAGATTCTCATTTCTCTTGCGCCCTCACAGCCTGACGGCAGGCGTGCCGACGGATGTGACCGGATGGCCGTGGAGCGTCACAAAGGAGAAAAAAGAAGCCCCACAAGGCTTTTTGGGGCCTTGTGGGGCTTCCTCGGATTTGGAATTGGCTCCCCGAGACGGACTTGAACCGCCAACCTAGTGATTAACAGTCACCCGCTCTGCCGATTGAGCTATCGGGGATCATTGAAGGCAAGAAGTCTTTTACGGAAAAGCCTTCGCAAGGTCAAGCGAAAATATGCGATTCTGTAAAAATCAGTGAAGCGCCGCCGTTTTCTTGCAGCGTTCAAGCTGCTTGCGGTAGCGATCCGCCTCGCTGTAGACGCAGCCGCAGTAGGGCTGACGGTACAGGCCCCACTCTCTGGAGAGGTCAATGCCGGCCTGCCAGTCTGCACGAAAATCACGGTAGACAAAGCCGGGGCCGCCTTTTTCCGCCAGGCGGCGGCCCGCCGCGGCGATAACCTCGTGCGGCTGATAGCGGGAGTAGAGCAGGCTGCTGCTGAAGTGGGCGAAGCCCAGCGAGGCCGCCTGGGCAAAGGCGGCCTCCATGCGGCTTTCACAGCACCAGGCGCAACGCGCGGGCGCTTCGTCCCGTCCGGCCACGGCGCGCAGCCAGGCTGTAATGTCCCATGCCGCGTCCGCATACAGAATTTCCGTACCCAGCCGCTCGGCGCACTGCCCGGCGGCTTCGCGCCGCCGCAGATATTCCGCCAGCGGTTGCACATTGGGATTCATGAACCAGGCCGTAACCGTATAGCCCTCGTCCAGCAGGCGGGTGATGGGCATGATGGCGCACGGTCCACAGCAGACATGCAGCAGCAGGCTGTCGCAGCCGCGCCTTGCCGTGCGCTCTAGGTGCGAATCGCTATTTCCAGGCATTTTCCGAAATCCTGCTCCATTTCGCGCAGGGTATCGCGCTTGTGATTGAGCAGATAGAGCCCCAGTTCACGCGAGGTTTCAAAAACGCATTTTTCGCCGTTGGAGGCGCGCAGCATGCGGCGCAGTTCGCGCAGGCCCTGCAGGGCCTGCCATTCCAGGTTGCGGCGCTGGCCTGTGCCGCCGCAGGCCGGGCAGGGCTCCATAGTGATGGCCAGCGCCGAAGAACCAGTGCGCTGGCGCACCAGCTCCAGCAGGCCAAAGGAACTCATGCGGGCCACATCGTGGCGGGCGCGGTCGTTTTTCATGGCCTGGCGCAGGGTTTTTTCCACCTCCAGCACATGCTTCTTGTCGCGCATTTCAATAAAGTCGATGACCACCTGACCGCCTATATCGCGCAAGCGAAGCTGGCGGGCGATGGTTTCGGCGGCCTCCATATTGGTTTTGTAGGCCATAGCCTCAAAATTGCCCTTGCCGGAAATTTTGCCGGAATTGATGTCGATGGCCATCAGGGCCTCGGTCTGGTCAAAGACCAGACGACCGCCCGAGGGCAGGGTCACTTCGCGGGAATATATCTGATCCAGCTGGCGGCGCAGGTTGAAGCGCTCCCACATGGACTGGCGGATATCGCCGTGCAGGCGCACCAGGTCTTTTTTGCGCGGAAAGAGCAGATTGGCCGTGTCGCGGATGCCCTGGGCCACATCCTCATTGTCCACCCAGATTTCACAGACGTCATCGGTAAGGTAGTCGCGCACCGCGCGTTCAGAGAGGCCGGGTTCCTGATGAATCAGGGCCGGCGCGGCGACCTCGGTGGCCTTTTTGCGTATGTCGCGCCAGAGGCGCTTCAGATACTGAAGATCGGTTTTCAGCGTGGTCTTGGTGGTGCCCGCGCTCACCGTGCGCACGATGACGCCCAGACCCTGGCCGGGGTCAATGCCGTTCATCATGTCGCGCAGGCGGGCGCGTTCCTCGTCGCTTTCCACCTTGCGGGAAACGCCGATCTGCTCCTGCCCCGGCGTGAGCACCAGAAAACGCCCGGCCAGCGACAGCCAGGTGGTCAGAAACGCGCCCTTGTTGCCGGTGGGTTCCTTGACCACCTGCACCAGCACTTCCTGGCCGGCCTTGAGCACTTTCTGGATAGGAGGAAATTTTTTGCCCTTGGCCGGTTCGTGGTGGGCCTGCCAGTATTCGGGGTGGATTTCATCAATCTGCAAAAAGCCGTTCTTGCCCGCGCCGTAGCTTACAAAGGCGGCCTGAAGATTGGTGTCGATATTGTGGATGACGCCCTTGTAGATATTGCCCTTGATCTTGCGCTGGTGAAGCATGTCCAGATAATACTCCAGCAGGCGGCCCTCTTCGGCCAGGGCCACTTCCACCTGTTCGCCGGGCAGGACGCTGATGAACATGCGCCGCTTGCCCGCTGTCGCGTCAGCTCTGGCCCTGGCCGACGCGGCGCGTGTGGCGGTTTTTTTGCCGCTTTCGTTGCCGGCGGCCGGGGCGCTTTTGCTTTTTTTGGCGCTCTTGGGGGCGGGCGCTTCGGCGGCGGCTTCGCCGGCGTCAGCCGGTGAGGGGGCCTCGGCCTCGTCGATGTCGCCTTCTTGCCGGGCAAACGCTTCGTGTTCGTCCACGGCGGCTTCATTCTCGCCTGTTTCATCCGTGGCGGGCGCGCGGCTTTTGCGGCTTCGGCCACGCCCGCCACGCCGTCCGCGACGGCTTTTGCGGCGGTGCGTTTCAGCGGCGTCTTCGCTTCCGCTTTCGGCCGCTGTGGCCTCATCGGCTTCCACGGCTTCCAGGGGCAAGGTTTCTTCCGGCAGTGTCTGTTCGGTTGATTCCAGCGTCACGTCCGACGCCGCCGGGGCTTTTCTGGTTCGGGAAGCCCTCTTGGGGCTTTTGGCGGCGGGGGCGTCCGCCGTGGGTTTGGCCTCGGATGGGCTTTCTTCCGCCGTCGGGGCCGGGGCGGCGTCGCCTTGTGCGGAGGTTGCGGGCGTAGCGGCTTTCTGGGCGCGCGGGCTGCGCGTGGTGGCTCGCGTGGCGCTGCGGGCGCGACCGGGAGCGGGCCTGGCGGCGCTTGCCGGTGCGGCCTCAACGTCATTCGGCCCGGATTCCGCCGGGGCCGTGGGGCCGCTTTCTGCCTCGACCCTGGCCGCGCGGCTTTTGCCCGCAGCCCGTTTCGGCGCGCGCGGTCTTGGGGCCGCGCTTTCCTCGCCGCCTTCCGCGCTTTTGGCCGCCGCGCGTCCGCCGCCGCGCGCTTTGCGCGCGGGAGCGTTCGCGGGGCTTTCCGGGGGGGCATCGGCAGCGGGCGTTGTCGCCGCCTCGCCGTTTTGGACGGCGGGCTTTCTGGAGCTGCGGGAGGATGCGCGGCGTTTGGGAGCGGGGGCTTCCGCCGGGGCCTCGCCAGAGGCGGCGGGGCCTGTGGAAGCGGAAGATACGGAAGATGCGTCCTGGCTTGCGCCATCCGTGGCGTGGGACGCGGCCACGGAAAAATCCTGGTCAGTGGTCATGAAAATCCTTCTGGCGGCAGCCTGAAAAACAGCGCCGCAAAAAATTCGTGGATCGGCCAGCCGGGCCTCGTTGAGACAGCGCGGCAGCAGCGCCGTCGCGGGCGCGCATTTGCCGCGGGCATGCCGAACCTTGTTTTTACAAGATACGTCTTTTGCGGAAATATGCAAGAAGCCGCGCAGCCCGTCCCGCCCGCCGCGCGAACACGCGGCGAAAAGAGGTCGCGCTGGCGGCGTCAGCGACGTTCAAGCACACGCAGTTCCGCGGACAGGCGGCCCGAGTTGGAGCGCAGCACCACATAACCGCCCTGGGCCAGCGCGCCGGGGTTGACCACCACGGTGCGCCCCACGCGATCCACGGCCCTGGCCTCATGGATATGACCGCACAGACAGATGTCGGGCTGGGCTTCCTCCAGAAATTCGCGCACCGCCGTGGAACCCACATGGATGTCGCCGGGTATGATGTCGCAGGCCGTATCCTTGGGCGGATTGTGGGATACCAGCACCGTGTGCGGATAGCGCCGGGCGCGTTGCCAGCAGGCGTCCAGCCAGGCCGCGAATGCGGATTCGGGAAATTCGCTGGGCGTGCCGAAAGGCGTGAAGGTGGAGGCCCCCACGCCAAAAATGGCCGTATCCGGCGTCAGCTCACGGGTGATGGTATGCAGATTCCAGCCCCGCTCGCTGAGCCATGCGTCCACTTCGGGCCGATCCATATTGCCGATCTGGGCCCAGACCGGCAGGCCGCGGGCGCGCAGGGCCTCCATGACCAGTTCGGCCTGCTTGACGCCGCCGGTGATGGTCAGGTCGCCGGTGACGATGATGCCGTCAGCCTGGGCCAGTTCCGGAATCCGCCCGAAGCAGGCGGGCTCGTCGTGAATGTCGCCCACGGCGATCCAGAGGTAATCCCGCGTATCGGCACTTGGCATGGCGTCCCATCCTTTGTTATAAAAATCGTTACGCAATCCTGCCATAACTCGCCACGGATGGAAAGGCCCGCCATGCATCCCGCACAAACCGCATCAGCTTTGCCCACCATGGAAAAGGGCGCATCCGTCGCGGCGCGCAAGACAGCCCTGCGTGAGCGCATGCGCAGGCTGCGTCTCGACCAACCGCCGGGCCTGGCGCGGGCGCGCAGCCTGGAGGCGCAGCGACGTCTGATGGATGCCCCCTGCTGGCGCAACGCGCGTTCCGTGGCGCTCTATGTGGCGCTGAAGGGCGAATTGTCCACAGACAGCCTGCTGGATGCGGCCTGGAAAAGCGGCCGCGCGGTCTGGCTGCCGCGTGTCCGGCCCCGGGAGCCGGGGCGTATGGAGTTTGTGGCCTGCGCGGGGCCGGGGCAACTGCGGCCCGGCCCCTTCGGCCTGCGTGAGCCGGAGGACGGCTTGCCCGGTCTGGGCCCGGAAGAGGCGGGCATGAGCTTCAGGCCGGATCTGCTGGTGCTGCCGGGGCTGGCCTTTGACCGGCGCGGCGGCCGCCTGGGCTTTGGCGGCGGCTATTATGACCGCTTTCTGGACAATATGCCGGCCTGCCCGCGCGTGGGCCTGTGTTTCGCCTTCCAGATCATCAGAAACCTGCCCCTCGAACAGTGGGACCAGCGCGTGCGCTATCTCTGCACGGAAGAGCAATTCCTGTGCCTGTAAAGTACATTCCCTTTCAGTTTCCCGGTCTGGAAAATGTCGCTTGCGCCTTTCAGGCGCGCGCCGCCATGCCTGACGGCGGATACCGCGACGCTTACGACGGCGGCAACATTTCCTTCAGCGCGGGGGACGATGCGGGCCGCGTGGCGGACAATCGCCGTGACATGCTGGCGGCCCTGCGGACGCGCGGCCTCACGGCCTGGGCGGAACTCAATCAGGTGCATGGCGACGCGCTGCTCTTTGAGCCGGAAAGCGTGCCTTGCCAGGCCCGCCCCGTTGCGGAGGGCGACGGCATGGCCACCTCCCGGCCCGGCCTGGGCCTGCTGATCAAGACAGCGGACTGTCAGCCCATTCTGCTGGCGCACAAAAGCGGTCGCTATGTGGCGGCCCTGCACGCGGGCTGGCGGGGCAACCGCTGCGATTTTCCGGGCACGGGCGTGGCCCGTTTCTGTGCGCGCTATAATCTCAAGGCCCGCGATCTGCTGGCCGTGCGCGGCCCCAGCCTTGGCCCGGCACGGGCGGAGTTTGTCAATTTTGAGCGGGAATGGGGGGATGCCTTTCGCCCCTGGTTTGACCCGCAGACGCGAACCATGAACCTCTGGGGCCTGACCCGCCATCAGTTGCGGCAGGCGGGCCTGCCGGAATGCCAGATTTTCGGCCTGGATCTCTGCACGGCCTCCAATCCCGACCAGTTTTTTTCTTACCGTCGGGAGAAAAGGTCCGGTCGTCAGGCCAGCCTGATCTGGATCGCGGCCGAGCCGCATTGACAGAGCACTTCGCCGCGCCTAATGTGCCTTGTGGAAACGGCAGCCGGGACGCCGCAGCGGCGCGCCGGCTTGAAAAGGGAATCCCGTGCGAAACGGGAGCGGACCCGCCGCCGTGAGATCCATTAACCACGCCCCATCTCGCGCCACTGGAAACGGGAAGGCCGGGGCAAGGGGATCAAGCCGGAAGACCTGCCGTTGTTCCAGATGTCCGCGCTTCGGATGCTCCAGGCGCGGCAACGTCTCCGGCAACGGGTTTTTGCCGGTCAGGCAGAGGAAATACGGGCCTCTTCCAGTATGGAAGAGGCTTTTTTTGTCCGCGCAAGCCCCGCAGCATATGCCCGCAAACGTCGTTTTCGCTTTTTCCGGGTCGCCCGAATCACGCTCTCCGCGTCTCGCGCTGGCGGGGCTGGCCGCGCTCTGGTTCGCTTCTCTGCCTCTGGCCTGCCTGCCGGGGCCGTATCCGCTGGACGCGGGCGAGGTCTTTCGGGCGCTGGCCGTCAGTCTGGGCCTGAGCGACGCGCCGGTGGAGACCGCCCGCCTGCTGGTGGTGGAAAAAATTCGTCTGGCGCGGGTCTGTCTGGCGGCTTTGTGCGGCGGGGCGCTGGCTGTGGCGGGCGCGGCCCTTCAGGGCGTGCTGCGCAACCCCCTGGCCGATCCCTTCACGCTGGGCATTTCCGCGGGCGCGGCCTGCGGGGCGAGTATGGCCATCGCTCTGGGCGGCGGCCTGGCCGCCGCGTTCGGGCTCTCCCAGGCCGGACTGGTGGCCCCGGCCGCCCTGTGCGGCGCCCTGCTGGCCCTGTGCGGCGCGCTGTGGCTGGGACGGGGGCGGGGAGATTTCGGCCGCGAAAGCGTGATTCTGGCGGGCATTGCCGTGGCCGCTTTTCTGGGGGCCCTGGTGGCGCTGGTCAAGGCGCTCAACGAAGAGTCCGTGACCAGCATCGTATTCTGGATTCTGGGCTCTTTGCAGGGACGGGGCTGGGACAGCCTGCCCCTGCTGCTGGGCGCGTCCGCGCCGGGTTTGCTGGCTGTGGGCCTGGGCTGGCGCGCTCTTGACGTGCTTTCGCTGGGTGACGAACAGGCCGCGCAACTGGGGCTCAATGTGGGCCGGGCGCGCTTCTGGCTTTTGGCCGGGGCCAGTTGCATGACGGCGGGTTGCGTGGCCGTGGCCGGGGTGATCGGCTTTGTGGGGCTGGTTGTGCCGCATGTGCTGCGGCTCTTGCTGGGGCCGGGGCACGGCCCCCTGCTGACAGGCGCTTTTTTCGGCGGCGGCGTGCTGCTTGTCTGGGCAGACGTGCTGGCCCGCAGCGTGCTGGACGGCGGTCAGGAGCTGCCGGTGGGCGTGGTTACGGCCCTGCTGGGCGGGCCCTTTTTTGCCCTGCTGGTGCGGAGGCGCTGATGTCCGGCAAACGGCGTTTGTCAGGGAAAGCGTTGCTGAATGTGCGCGATCTGGCGGCGGGCTATGGCGGGCGGCCCGTGCTGCGCGGCATAAGCCTGAAGGCGCGCGGCGGCGAAAGCGTGGCCCTGCTTGGCCCCAACGGCAGCGGCAAGACGACGCTGCTGCGTTGCGTTTCCGGCGTGTTGCGACCCCTGAGCGGCGGCGTATGGCTGGCCGGCAGGGCTGTGGAGCGTCTGCGCCCGCGCGAGCGCGCCCGGCTGGCCGCCGTGGTGCCGCAGCGCGCGGAATGCCCGCCCGGCCTGAGCGCGCGGCGAATGGTGCTGCTGGGGCGCTATCCGTATCTTTCCTGGCTGGGCGGCTACGGGCGGCGGGATTATGAGGCCGCGGAACGCGCTTTGGCCGCCACCGGGGCCGCCGGTCTGGCGGGGCGGCGCGTGGACGAACTGTCCGGCGGGGAATTGCAGCGGGTGCTGCTGGCGCGGGCTCTGGCCCAGGAGAGTCCCCTGCTGCTGCTGGACGAACTGGCCGCCGGGCTGGATCTGGCCCGCATGGTGGAGCTGTTTGACCTGCTGGAGCGCCGCCGGGCCGCCGGGGCCTGCCTGTTCATGGTCATGCACGATTGCAATCTGGCCTCTCTGTACGCCACCCGGCTGATCGGCCTGAAAAACGGACGCGTGCTTTTTGACGGCCCCGCGTCCGCGATTTTTACCGAGGAGAATCTCAGTGCCCTGTACGACACGCCCATCCGCGTTTTTCCGCATCCCCGCTGGGGCTTGCCCCAGGCATTGCCGGATCGCGCGTCCGGCCCGTGGAGCGGCCTTGCTTCTGCCCCTGCTTCTGGGTCTGGCCCTGCTGGCGGGGGGGCGGGTTGAGGCCGCCCCGCCCATTGAGGTGACGGACGATACGGGCGTCACCGTGCGGCTGGACAAACCCGCCACGCGGGTTATCGCCCTGTACGGCGCTTTCAGCGAACTGCTGCTGGCCCTGGACGCGCGCGAGCTGCTGGCGGCGCGCACCGTGGCCGACGCGCGCCTGCCGGAACTGGCCGGGCTGCCCGCCGTCGGAACGCACATGCGGCCCAATGTGGAACTGATCGTGGCCCGCAGGCCGGATATCGTGCTTCAGCTCGCGGGACGGCGCGAGGCCCTGTTGCAGACCGAGGCCCTGCGCGGGCTGGGCGTCAATGTGCTGACCTTTGAGATGGATTCCTTCGAGAAGATGTTTGCCGTGCTGGAGAAGCTGGGAAGGCTCACGGGCCGGGAGCGGCAGGCCGCCGGGCTGCTGCGGAACTGGAGCGCGCGCCTGGCGGCGTTGCGGGCGCGCAACGCGGGCAGAAAGCCGCCGCGCGTTTTTTATGAAGCGCGTTATCCCAACCTGCTGGCCGCCGGACGGGGCAGCATTGTGAATGAAATTATCGTTGCGGCGGGCGGTGAAAACGTGGTCGATGACGACAAGAAGCTGGCGCGCTTCAATGAAGAGGCTTTGATTCGCGCAAACCCGGACGCCTACCTGATTCAGAAAGGCCCCATGAATCCCGACCCGCAACCCCTGACCGGGCGCGCCCATTACCGGGCTTTGCGCGCCGTGCGCGCGGGCCGTGTGCTGGTGGTGGACGAGAGCCGCTTCGCCCGCCCCGGCCCCGCCTCGGTGGAAGCGGCGGAAGAACTGGAAAAATGGTTACACCCCTCGGATGAGCGAGAAAAGCAATGAACGGAACTCTGTATGGCGTGGGCGTGGGCCCCGGCGCGTCCGACCTGCTGACCCTGCGCGCCGTCAACGTGCTGCGCGCGGTGGATGTGATTCTGGCGGCGGCTTCGCCGCGCAATGACTATTCCGCCGCTCTGGATACGGCCCGCCCCCATCTGCGGCCTGACGCGCGTTTGCTGCGGCTGGAATTTCCCATGACCCGTGATGCCGGCGTCTTGCGGGCGGCATGGCTCAAGGCCGCCCAGGCCGCCCGCGAGGTGCTGGAGGGCGGTGAAAACGCGGCTTTTTTGACCATTGGCGATCCGCTCATTTACAGCACGTTCGGCTATCTGCTGCGTACCCTGCGGGAAATGGCGCCCCATCTGCCGGTGGAGATTGTGCCGGGCGTCACCTCTTTTCAGGCCGCCGCCGCGCGCACGGCCACCGTGCTCTGCGAGGGCGGCGAGAGCCTGCGCGTTCTGCCCGGCATCAACGGACGGGAGAGCCTGGCGGCGGAACTGGGCGGCGCGGACACGGCGGTGGTTCTCAAGGCCTATCGGAATTTCCCCGCCATTTGCGAGGCCCTGCGGGCCACGGGCCGCCAGGCGGACAGCCTGCTGGCCAGCCGTGTGGAGCAGCCGGGGGAAGACATTCGGCGCGGTATGGACGGTCTGGGCGGCGCGGGCGGCACACCGCCCTATATGTCGCTGATTTTAAGCCGAAAGCCGACGATGAAGCCGGAGTAACGGCGGCTTCAGGCATGCTTCCAGCGATAGGGAATGCCCGCGTCGTCAGGCGGGCGGCGTTCGCCTTCCGCCGGGTCGTGGGGAATGTCCGCGCAGTTGCAAATCAGGGCCGTTTCCTCGCCCAGCGCCGTGAAGCCGTACCAGACCCCCGGCGGGATGCGCAGCAGGCCGTAGTGCTCCGGCCTGCCCAGCGCCAGTTCGCAGAGCGCGCCGCATGTGGGCGACGCGGGCCGGTCGTCATACAGCACAATGGCGAGCAGGCCGCGCGGCACGGCAAAAAGCTGGGTCTGGCGGCGGTGGCGCTTCCAGGCCTTCACCGCGCCGGGCAGCACTTCCGAAAAATAGATTTCGCCGAAACCGCCTGCAAAATCGGGCAGCAGCGGCGACTGAGGCCGCAGCATGCGCAGCACTGGCCCGCCCGGCGCGGGAATCACCGCCAGGGGCTGGAAGAGCGCGCCGGCAATGCCCACATCCCGCGCGGCGGCGTCCGCGGCCGCATGCTCCTGAGCGCGCGCGTTCATCAGCGCGTCCATATCTGGCCGCGCTGCTCGGCGGCGTTGGTGTAGGCGGCGATCTGCCCCAGGGTGAAATCCAGCATGTCCGGCGGGGTGTGGCCGTCCCGGCCCCGGTAGAAGCGATGATACCACTCGGCGGTATAGCGGATGGTCTCGTCAAAGCCGAGGGTGGCCTTCCAGCCCAGATGGGCCAGGGCCTTGTCGCAGCAGAGCTTGAGCAGGGTGCATTCCTTCATGCCCGCCTGGCCGGCTTCGTCCGCTTGATGCTCAAAGCCGGGCCAGTGGCGGGCCAGGGCCGCCGCCACCTCGGCCACTGTATTGTTGACATCCGCCGCCGGGCCGAAGTTGTAGGCCTGCCCGCGCGGGTCAAAGGGCAGGCCGGGGGTCGCGCCGCCGGCCTTGTCGTCGCCCAGCAGACGCGCGCCCAGCCAGAGATAGCCGGAAAGCGGTTCCAGCACAAGCTGCCAGGGCCGCGTGGCCCACGGGCTGCGTATCCGCACGGCCCGGCCCTCGGCCCAGGCCCGCGCGCAGTCGGGCACGATGCGGTCCAGGGCCCAGTCGCCGCCGCCGATCACATTGCCCGCGCGCACGGTGGCGCAGGCCGGCCCTTCCCTGAAAAAGCTCTGAAAATAGGAATGGGCGATGATTTCCGCGCAGCCCTTGGAGGCGGAATAGGGGTCGACACCGCCCAGGTGGTCGGTTTCGCGGTAGCCCCAGACCCATTCGTCATTGCGGTAGCACTTGTCCGAGGTGATCATGACCACCGCCCGTACCGAGGGGCAGGCGCGCACGGCTTCCAGCATGTTCATGGTGCCGAGCATATTGGCTTCAAAGGTGCCGGCCGGGTCTTCATAAGACTTGCGCACCAGGGCCTGGGCCGCCAGATGAAAAATCACCTCCGGCCTGAAGCGCCGGACGGCGTCAATCATGGCCTGCCGGTCGCGTATGTCGCCGCGCATGTCTTCCAGATGCGCGCCCAGATTCATGGCCGCGAAATGCGACGGCTCTGTGGGAATGCCGTTGGAAAAGCCGCACACTGTCGCTCCCAGCCGCGTGAGCCAGGCCGCCAGCCAGGAACCCTTGAAACCCGTGTGCCCGGTGACGAAGACCCGGCGTCCTTGATATGCGTTGGCAAACATGATTGATCCTTGCTCGTAAAAAAACGGAATTGTTATCCCGGACGCGCGGCAAAGAGCCGGCCCGCGCTACGCCCAGAAGGCCCGACCGCTGTTCCAGAGTTCATTCAGCTTCAGGGAGTCGCGCAGGGTATCCATGCACTGCCATTGCCCGGGATGCGGATACATGGAGAGCTGACCCTCGGCGGCCAGTCGCTGCAGGGGCTCCTTTTCCAGGTCGCAGCTTTCGTCCTCGCTCAGATAGTCCAGAAAGCGGCGTTCAAAGACGAAAAAGCCGCAGTTGATGTATTCGTTGAGCACGGGCTTTTCCTCCCAGGAGAGTATTTTGCCCGCCGCGTCCGTGCGCACCGCGCCGAAGCGCGAAGGCATGCGCACCCCGGTGAAGGTGCCGATGGCGCCGGCCTGTTTGTGGAATGCCAGCAGGTTGTTCAGATCAATATCCGCCACGCCGTCGCCGTAGGTGACCATGAAGCGGTCGCTGTCGATATGTCTGGCCACGCGTTTGATGCGGCCGCCCTTGAGGGTTTCCTGCCCGGTGTCGCAGAGGGTCACCCGCCAGTCTTCGATATGGCCCGGGTGGGCGGTTATGGCTCCGCTTTTGAGCTCCACGGTGAAGTCCGTGTTGCGGATGTTGTAGTCGTGAAAATATTGTTTGATGACCTCGCCCTTGTATCCCAGGGGCAGGATGAAATCCTTGAAGCCGAAGCGGGCGTAAATGGACATGATGTGCCAGAGCACGGGCCGTCCGCCGATTTCCACCATAGGCTTGGGTTTGACCGAGGTTTCCTCGCGCAGGCGCGTGCCTTTGCCGCCGCACATGATGATCACTTTCATAAATGCCTCCTGGCGTCGCTTGCGGGGCGACGCCCCGCGAAACTTGCCTACCTGTAGCAGAAGGCCGCGCGGAAAAAAAGCCCCGTCCGGCGGGGCGACAGCCGCCGTTTTCAGGGCTTTGCATTATGCCGGGCCGCGCGTTATGGTTTTTCCGGATGAAACGGAATAACCGCGCCCGGGCGCATGACAAAAGGATATTATCATGAATAGATGGCGTCGGTCGTCTCCCCTGCTTCTGGCGGCGGCCCTGTTGACGACTTTGCTTGCAGCCTGTTTCACCTCCGGCCCGCAGAAAGCCCTGAACAGGCTGGCCGATGCTCTGGACAAAAACGACAGCGCGGCTTTCCTGGCCCAGTTGGACATGAAGACGTTCGCGACCAACCAGATCAAAAATCTGACCCGTGAGGATCAGGCCCTGAGTTCCCTGGACTCTCTGGGCCGTATGCTGGGGCTGGGCGGCATGGATGATCTGCTGGGCAGCGTGCTGAATATGGAAAACAGCCTGCGGGGCCAGTACACCCGTGGCGTAAGCACCGGCGAACTGGCGGCCCGGTGTCGCGAGGCGCAAAGTCCGGACTGCCCCTGGGAGACTGAAGCGCTGAGAAAGGCTCAGGTGACTGAGCTGAGCGATACGGCGGCGGTGGCCAAAGTGACCACGCCCACCCGGATGACCAGCTGGCTGGCCCTGCGCAAAAAGGGTGACGCCTGGCTGGTGGTGGGGCAGGCCATTCTGGAAAATACGGCCAGAGCCTACGCCGCGGACGCTGCCGCGTCGCCGGCGGAGGGCGCGGCCGGAGACAGCGGAAACAAGGGCAAGAGCCATCCCGGCGCGGGGGCCGACAAGCCCTCTGGAAGCGGCGTGGTGAATATTTAGGGCAGCCCCGTCAACTTCGCCTCGGCAGCTGTGTCTGCTTGCAAAAGTGGACGCCGCAAAACCCGCAAGGGTTTTGCGGCGTCGTGGCCGGGTTCATTTGCGATGAAAAAGACTT
>NZ_JBNPLS010000040.1:0-13950 GCF_050313595.1 Desulfovibrio sp. SGI.169
GCTGTATGTCGTCAATATTTCGTCATATGGCGAATCATGCTTGACACTGCGGACGCATGCCCCTATATTTCGCCACAGAACGAAATGAAAGCGTACTCATCTGGTTGCCGTAACCGCTTGCCAACAATGGAGACGCCATGTTCAATTTTCTCAACCTGGTTCGCGCCCTGGGGGATGAGAGCCGCGTCCGCATACTTATGGCCTTGCGCCATCGCCCTCTCTGCGTCTGCGAAATCACCACCTTGCTGGGCCTGGCCGCTTCGACCACCTCCAAGCATCTTTTTCTGCTGCGGCAGGCCCGGCTGATCGAAAACATCAAGAAAGGCCGCTGGGTTTACTATCGCCTGCCGGAAAATCCCACCCCCAGCGCGCATGACGCCCTGATCTGGCTGGAAAGAGAACTGGCCGACAGCCCGCAGATATTGCAGGACGCCGCCGCCCTGCCGGGCATCTTTCATAACAGGAACATCCATGCCTTTCTGGAACAAAAGCATATTCCCGCTGCCGTCTGCGACGCGCGGGACGCCAAAAACCCACATGCTCGCTCCGGGAGAAAAAAACATGAGTAATGCCCGCGGCATTGACGATCGCCACTGCGCCTGCGGCGCCTGTTCCCCCCAGGCGCATGAACACGAGGCCGGCGCTGAACGCCGTGAACCGCTGCTCATGGGCGCTTCCGCCGTGCTTTTCGCCGTGGGCATGCTGGCGGACGCGCGGTTGGAAACCTTTCTGCCGTCCTGGCTGGTGACGGCATGCTGCTATGCGCTGCCCTACGCGCTCTGCGGTTATGAGGTGCTGCGTCATATGTTGCGCCATATGGCGCGCGGGGATTTTTTTAACGAGTTTACCCTGATGGGCGGCGCGACCATCGCGGCTATCGCTCTGGGGCAGTTGCCCGAGGCTGTGGGGGTGATGCTTTTTTACCGCATCGGCGAATTTATGCAGGAGCGCGCGGCCGGAAATTCGCGCCGTTCCGTCAGGGCCCTGCTGGCGGCCCGCCCCACCACGGCCCATGAGATGCTGGACGGCGGCGCAACGCGCGAGACAAGCCCGGCCGCCCTGAAACCGGGCAGCCGCATTCTGGTTCGGCCTGGCGAAAAAATTCCTCTGGACGGCACGGTGCTGGAAGGCGAATCCCAGGTGGACACCTCGCCCCTGACCGGTGAATCCGTACCCGCGCGTCTGCTGCCCGGCGGGCGGGTTCATGCCGGAACCATCAACCTGAACGGCGCGCTGACGGTGGAAGTGACGTCGCCTTTTGCCGAATCCTCCATCGCCCGCATTCTGGGAATGGTGGAAAACGCCGCCGCGCGCAAGGCGCCCACCGAACGCTTCATTACCCGCCTGGCGCGCTGGTACACTCCGGCGGTGACCGGCCTGGCCCTGCTGGTGGCCACAGCGCCGCCGCTGTCGGGCTTGGGAAGTTTTCATGAATGGATTTACCGCGCTCTCGTACTGCTGGTCATTTCCTGCCCGTGCGCCCTGCTCATTTCCATTCCGCTGGGCTATTTCGGCGGCATCGGCGCGGCATCGCGCCGGGGCATTCTGATCAAGGGCGGCGCGGTGCTGGACAGTCTGCGCGACATTCGCGTGGCCGCCTTTGACAAGACAGGAACCCTCACCCAAGGCATATTCGAGGTCAATGCCGTGCTGCCGGCGCCCGGCGTCAGCCGCGAGAATCTGCTGGCCGCCGCCGCTCTGGCCGAAAGCCGCTCCAACCATCCCATTGCCCGCTCCGTGCTGCGCGCCGCCCGGAGCGAGGGCGTCGCCCCCCTTGACGCCGCCATCACGGATATGCGCGAAATCGTGGGCAAAGGCGTGGAAGCAACCGCGGACGGCGCTCAACTGCTGGCCGGCAATGCGTCCCTGCTGGAAACCCATGGCGTCACGCCCCTGCCCGTAAACATGCCCGGAAGCGTGGTGCAGGTGGCCCGTAACGGCGACGCGCTGGGCGCTCTGGTGATATCGGACAGGATCAAGCCGCAGGCCCCCGGCGCGCTGAAAGAGCTGCGTCATCTGGGCGTGAATGCGCTGGTCATGCTTACCGGCGACCGCGAAAGCCAGGCCAGGCCCGTGGCAAAAGAGCTGGGGCTGGATGCGCTCAAGGCCGGCCTGCTGCCTGAAGAGAAGGCTGACGCCCTGGAAGCCCTGGGCCCCACGCGCCAGACCCTGATGGTGGGCGACGGCATCAACGACGCGCCTGTGCTGGCCGCCGCCGGGGTGGGTGTGGCCATGGGCGGCCTCGGCGCTGAAGCGGCCATTGAAACCGCCGATGTGGTCATACTGGACGACAATCCCCAACGCCTGCCGGAGCTGCTGCGCATTGGCCGACGCACCCGGCGCATCGTCTGGGAAAACATTATCCTGGCCCTGGGCATCAAGGGTCTGTTCATGGCCCTGGGCATCGCGGGCCTTTCCGGCCTGTGGGAAGCGGTCTTTGCGGATGTGGGCGTGGCGCTGCTGGCCGTGCTCAACGCCTCCCGCGCCGGGCGGGCTTAGAGTCAGACCTTATCAGGGCATTTTGCTTTTGAAATGCGCAATTTCAAAAGCGGGCCTGCCGTCAGGTCGGGGGGGGGCGTAGCCCCCCCTTTACGGGCGCCTTCTCTTTCAGGCAGGCCGGGCGGCGGCGCAACGCAAGGTGATGAGCGCAATTTCCGAGGGAACGCCCACGCGCAAGGGAAAGCCGTTCCACAGCCCAGCGCCGGCGCTGACGTACAGCGGCATGCCCTCAACCTGATACCAGCCCCGCACATAGCCCTGATTGAACAGGCCCACCACTGTGCTCAGGCCCGGCGCGTGGCCGCCGTGGGTATGGCCTGAAAGCTGCAAATCCACCCCTTTTCGGGCGTTGCGCGCGGCATTGCCCGGCCTGTGGTCAAGCAAAATGCGCGCCGCCCCATCCGGCGCCCCGGCCAGGGCCGCCGCCAGATCCGGCTCTGGCAGGTTGAAACGGGCCGCCGCCGGGTCGGTAACGCCTGCCAGCACCAGCTCATGACCGCGTATGCCGAGCGTCTGATGGCTGTTCAGCAGCATGGTCATGCCCAGCTCGGAAAAAATCTCCATCCAGGCAGTGAATCCGCTGTAATATTCATGATTGCCCGTGCAGGCCAGCACAGCGTACCGGGCGCGCAGGCGGCGCAGTTCGGCCACGCTTTCCGCGCGATCCGCGGGCAGGCCGTCCACCATGTCGCCGGTCAGAACCACCACATCCGCCCCCTGGGCGTTGACCCTCTCCACCACGGCTCTGACCCACCCCCGGCCCAGCAGCGGGCTCACATGCAGATCACTGATCTGCGCCAGCCTGAGCCCGTCCAGAGCCGCGGGCAGCCGGGGCAGAACGACATCTCTCCGCCGAACGTCGGGAACGGCCACGGCCTCGCGCACGCCACAGGCCGTGGGGGCCAGAACCAGCCCCGCCAGAGAGACGCGCCCCAGAACGGAAGCGGGCGCGGCGCTCAGACCGGCAGCCAGAAAACGCCGCCTGCCGGGAGAAAACGCGGCGCTCTGTCCCGGCTTCCGCCGCAAGCCGCGCCCCGCCCGGCGGGCAAGGCCGACTCCCAGAAGCGCCATATCCCGCAGCAGCGTCAGCGCGAACAAAACAAGCAGGCTGGCGAACAGCCAGCCCTGGAGCATCAGCACCCACGCCGGCAGGTGGGGCGCGGACAGCCCGCCGAAAAAAAAGCCATTCAACAGGTATTCCTGCGAGGCGAAAAAAAGCGCAATGCCTGCCGCCGCCTTGCCGGCGCGGCTCAGGCCCGACGGCAGCACCAGCCGGAACAACAGGTATAAAAACAGCACAAGGGCCGGCAGATAGAGTATCACAGGGGCCTCCTCACTGGAGTCAAAATCAGGAAACCATGCCGCGCGCAGAGCGGGCGGACGCAAGCGGCTCCCCGTCTTGGGCCAATTCATGACCCGCCCGCCTCAAGGCGGCCAGAGCCTCGTCAAGCTTTTCGCTCTTCACCAAATATAGTCCGTGGCATAAGTGGACACGGCAAAAATGCTGATGCCGCAGGCCGCCAGCAGCCCGGACAGTTCGGCCAGAACGCCCGTCAGGGAAAAGGCCAGCGCGCCTGCAATGCGAAAGGCCCTCCAGCCGTTTTCTCGGCCGGGGCGTCATCCGGCGCGGTCGCGCTTCGGCAGACCAGGGAAAGCTCCTGATCCGTCTTGCCCACAAAAACAAAATCATCTGTAAAATCAATATATTTCAGGTCATGTATCTGACAGATGGAAAACTCGCCATCCAGAAGCGTGATGATCATGCCCGCCCCTTGCCGTGCCGGATTGACTTTCCGCCGTGAAAAAATGGCCCCAGGCGGCGCGTCCAGCGGGAAAAAAAGCGGACGCAGAAACCGGTCAGCACGGCGGCGATCACCGTGCCTTCGCGCAGCCCCACCACGGCGTGCAGAACGGCAAAGGACAGCCCGGCGGCCGCAAGCACCAGAGAAAGGTCGAAAAGCACCTTGATGTTGCCGAAAATCCTCCGGCTGCGGTAGGCGATGGCAATGACAATGCCCTCGCCGGGCAGCACGGTGGCGTCACTGACGATTTCCAGACTGACGCCCAGGCCCAGCACGACGCAGCCGGTCAGGCAAAGCGCAAGTTGCAGAGGATAGACGGAGGTGGTCAGAGGCTGGGTCAGCCACATGCAGAGGTCGATAAAAGCGCTGAACGGCAGCACCGCCGGAAGCTGCAAAAGATGCGAGACCGAAAATTCCTGCCGGAGCAGGCATTTCTGGGCGGCCACAAACAGAACATTGAGCAGAAAGGTGGCCGCGCCCAGGCTGAGCGAAAATATGGCGGCCAGCGCAAAGGGCAGGCTGGTAATGGGCGTGGTGCCCAGGTTGGCGTTGGTAACCAGGGCGATGCCCAGCGCCATGATGAAGGAGGCGACGCAAAAGCCGGCATAGCGCCGGACGGGATTTTTTTTCATCATTACCGGCATTGAAGCTTCAGGAGAGCAGCAATTTCAGATGCTTGTACGCCCTGGCCGTGGCCATGCGACCGCGCGGCGTGCGTTTGAGAAAGCCGCACTGGATCAGATAGGGCTCGTAAATGTCCTCAATGGTTCGCACTTCCTCAGAGCAGGCCACCGCCAGGGTTTTGATGCCCACAGGCCCGCCGTCATAGTGCGTTATCAGCACTTCCAGCAGCTTGCGATCCATCTGGTCCAGGCCATGTTCATCCACATCCATGCGCGTAAGAGCTGAGGCGGCTTCCACGCCCGTGACCCGCCCGTCGCCGTGCACCAGCGCAAAATCCCGCACCCGGCGCAGCAGACGGTTGGCGATGCGCGGCGTGCCGCGCGCGCGGCGACCGATCTCTTCCGCGCCCTCCTGAGTCACATCCACGCCCAGAATGCGCGCGGTGCGCCGCACCACCCGCGCCAGGTCGGCAGGGCTGTAGTATTCCAGCCGGGCCACAATGCCGAACCGGTCCCGCAGGGGTGATGAAATCAGCCCCATGCGCGTGGTGGCCCCCACCAGGGTAAAGGGCTCCAGATCTATCTTCACGATGCGGGCCGCCGGCCCCTGGCCGATGACCAGATCCAGCTTGAAATCCTCCATAGCCGGGTAAAGCACTTCCTCCACGGCAATAGGCATGCGATGAATTTCATCCACAAAGAGGATGTCATGGCGGCCCAGATTGGTCAAAATGGCCGCCAGGTCGCCGCTGCGCTCCAGCACGGGACCGGAGGTGCAGACCAGACTGACGCCCAGTTCGGAAGCCATGATCTGGGCCAGAGTGGTTTTGCCCAGCCCCGGGTTGCCGTAAAACAGGGTGTGGTCCAGGGCCTTGCCCCGCTCTCGCGCGGCGTCCAGATACACGCGCAGATTGGCGCGCAACTCATCCTGGCCGATAAAGTCGTCCAGGATGCGCGGCCTGACGCTTTCATCCAGGCTGGCCGTCGCGTCCGGCGCATTACCGTCAAAATCCGTCATCAGGCTCTCCCTCTGGCCAGCGCCTTGAGCGCGGCCCTGAGCGCGCCAGTCACGTCCATATCCGGCTCTTCATGCAGCAGATTCTTGACCAGGGGCGCGCATTCCTCTTCGGCATAGCCAAGATTGGCAAGACCGTCCAGCACGTCCCGGAACACCGAGCCGGGCCGGCCGGCCGCAAGCAGCGCGGCGGCCTGGGGCGCGTCCTCCACCTTGAGCTTGTACTTGAGCTCCAGAAAGACATGCTGAGCCGTCTTTTTGCCGATGCCGGACACGCGCGTCAGCGCCAGAACATCGTCCTCCAGCACCAGGCGGCGCAGGTCGTCAGGGCGAAAGATGGACAGGATGGCCAGAGCCGTGCGCGCTCCCACCTTGGAGATGGATACCAGCACTTCAAAGGTCTGGCGCTCTTCAAAGGTGGCGAAACCGAACAGCTCCAGGGCGTCCTCACGGACGGCCAGGCTGGTGTACAACGCCACAGAGCCGCCCCTGCCGGGCAGGGCCGCCAGCGTGTGCGCGGGCAGCGCCACTTCATAGCCCACCCCGCCTTCCGTGATCACAAGGCAGGCATTGCCCCAGACTTCGGCCAGACGGCCTTCCAGATACGCAATCATACAACTCCCGGATTATGCGCGCAGCCGCCGTTCATACGATCGCCAGGGCAGACGCGTTTCATTTGAGTTTCGCCAGCCGGTGATTTGTCGTGGCAATCCGTCAAAACCAGCCCTCCGCCTGCGCTTCGCCGCAGCGGAACAAAGGGGGCTTCGCCCCTTTTCGTCGCTTGTCGCTTTATCTTGCATAAGACTGATCAGACGCCTCAGCCCTGATACTGCCCCACATGGTCATCAGCCTCCGATGCCAACCATCTGCCGGGCCGCCACAGCAGCGCCCGCGCGCCGGGCGCGCAGCAGCTCCGCCCCCACGGGCTTGCCCGCGCAGGCCCGGCGCATCACCGTCGCCAGCGCCTCATCCGTCATGCGAGGGTGACGCAGCAGGCCGCGCAGGCGGTATTCCCTGTCCGCGAACAGACAGGTGCGCAAAGCGCCCTCGCTGGTCAGGCGCAGGCGATTGCAGGCCAGGCAGAAATGATTGCTCAGGGGCGCAATGAAGCCCAGCCGCCCCAGGCCGCCTTCAATGCGGTACATGCGGGCCGGGCCGGATTCGGCCTCTGCGCCCGGCGCGTCCGCTTTCACCGGGATCAGACGCGCGCGGCGCGCGGCCTCGGCCCGAACCTCGCCGGCGGCCCAGAAAATTTCAGAGCTCCAGAGCGTGCCGTCGCCCATAGGCATGAATTCAATAAAACGCAGGTCAAGGGGCATGTTCCGGGCGGCATGCACAAAATCGTCCATTTGCCCGCCATTGACGCCGCGCATGGCCACCACGTTGATTTTTACCCGAATGCCCGCCGCCAGCAAGCCGTCCAGCGCTTTCAGCACCGCGGGCAGCATATCCCGCCCCGTAATCCGTGCGAAGGTGGCGCGGTCAAAAGTATCCAGAGACAGATTGACCGCATTTATGCCGATGCGCCGCAACAAGGGGATGTGCGGCGCCAGCAAAGTGCCGTTGGTGGTGACGCGCAGGTCCAGGCCCGGAAAGCGTTGGCGCAGCATGACCAGAAAATCGTCGCAGCCCTTGCGGACAAAGGGTTCGCCACCGGTCAGGCGCACCTTGCCGATGCCCAGGGCGGCGGCAATGCCCACCATGCGCGCCATCTCCTCATAACGCAGCACCTGCGCGTGGGGAATGAAGCGCTGTCTGGCATTGCTGCGGCAGTACAGGCAACGCAGATTGCAACGATCCGTCACTGAAAGCCGCAGATAGCGCACACTGCGGCCGTGGCCGTCATGCAGGGCGCGCATGCTTTACCCCGACAGTCGGATACGGCATGTTGCCAAGAATGCGAAATGGATTTAAACCTGCCTGCATGAAACACCTGCTGCTTGGGGCGGCCATTGCGGGCTGCCTGCTCGTGCCGCTGACGGTTCCGGCGTGGGACGGTTTTGACGCCGACACCACCGACCTTGTGGAAATAACGCCCGACAGGCTGCCCTCTCAGGGCCAGACTGTGGATGTTCGCAACTACGACACCGACGCTTCTGAAACCTGCCTGGTGGAAAGCGTGACCCGCAACGCCCGCACGGTGGAAGTGGTGGTGCGCACCCCCAAGGGCGTCAGGCGCACCCTGGTCATGGAAGGGCGCTGAAAGCCGCGGCAGAGCCGGCAAAGCGCTGCGCCTTTCGCAAGGCGCGTGGCCCCGCCAGCCACCGGCTCGCGGCAGGCGGGCCAGCAGGCGAAGCCTCTATTCGCCCGGGGAAGCGTCTTCCCCTTCCTCCCGCTCATAGCCCGGCAGCAGCACGCCGGCGCTCTCGGCCTGCCCCTGGCCCTTGGGGCAGTGAGACTGCATATGGCATATTTCACAACCTCCCCGGAAGGGGTAGTGGGTCACGACCGCATAACGGCGGCTGAGCAGCGACGAATCCTCGCTCTTGTAGGGCAGGCCCAGACCGCTCAGGGCCTCGCGCAGGGCCTGCGTGGGGCGCGGCGAGGGCGCGCAGCCCCCGTCCTCCACCTGCGGCAGCAATTCCTGCACGGCGGCCATGCACATGAACTGGGCCAGGTTATTGATCAGAAAGCCGTCCGACGCGGATTTGCCCCAGGCTTCGTCCACGGCCTCCTCCACGCTTTCCGGCAGCCAGATCGCCAGATAGGAAATTTTGCCCGTGCCCACTTCGCACACTTTCAGTTCCGGCAGCCACTGGCCCCAGAGATTCACAAGCCGTTCCAGAGTCGCGCCGCCCAGGCGCGTTTCACGGCTCAGATTCATAAAGGCTTCCATATCGAAATATGGTTTGATCTGATGCTCGACAATGCTGGTTTCGCTCACATGCTCTCCTTACAGAAAGACGACTTGGAGTATTTTGCTTCTGGAATCCACAATTTCAAAAGCGGCCCCGCTTTTCCCCGCAACACGGGGCAAGCGCCTGAAAAACGCGGTTTTCAGGCTCACCCGGCGCGGGCGTCCGCTCTCGCGGTCGCCGAAAGCGCACGCCTTTTTCAAGGGCAGTTCGCTCTGGGGTGCGGGCGCGGCTGGAACAGCCCGCGCCCTCTCCCGCCATTGTAACCAAGGGGGGCGCACCGTCAAGGGCGCGTCCGCCGACAGTCCGTCGGGGCGCGGCGTCTTTACTTCCCTGCGCGCCTTGCGTATTTATGGGCGCACATATTCCGGCGAGCTTTCACAAAAGGAGCTTCCATGCGCAAAAACGACGCCCCCCCGGCCAAAATCCGCTACAAATATGAAATGGCGCCCGAAGCCCGCCTGCAGACAGCCCACGGCGTCTGGGGCGGCATCAACCCCCAGGGCGAAATCGAAATGAATTTCTACCATGAGAGCGACAGCCTGCCCGCCTACTCTGAGCGGCTGATCACTCCGGACGGCTCCATAGGGCACGAAATCACGCCCGAAGATGACGAGCAGCGCGACGTCACCCGCCACATCCACAGCCGTGTGCTGCTCAACTATCACACTGCCCGCGCCATCCTGGAATGGCTGGAAGACCGGGTGGCCGCCCTGGAAGAGGAAGGCCCGCCGGACATGTACGATACGGATTCGGGCATTGAACAGTGAATTTCCAGGGAACGCGCGCGGCCATGCCTGAAAAGAGCTTCCATATCATTACCTTCGGTTGCCAGATGAACGTGCACGACTCCCAGTGGCTGGCGCGCGCCCTCACGGCTCGCGGCTTCGCGGAAGCCCCTCTGGAAGAAGCCCGCGTGGTGGTGGTCAATACCTGTTCGGTGCGTGAAAAGCCGGAGCAGAAAGTCATGAGCGCCCTGGGGCGCATACGCCAGGTCACGCATGGCGACCCCGGCGTGCTGGTGGCCGTGACAGGTTGCGTGGCCCAGCAGGTGGGCGCGGCTTTTTTTGAACGCGAAAGCCAGGTGCGCCTGGTGGCGGGCAGCGACGGCGTCAGCGGCGCGCCGGAGGCCATCGAGCGCCTGCTGGCCGAGCCGGACCTGCGCCTCTCCCTGCTGGATTTCACCAGCCGCTATGTGGAGCGTGAGGCGGGCGTCGACGGCCCCTGCGGCCCGGTGGCTTATGTGAACATCATGCAGGGCTGCGACAATTTCTGCTCCTACTGCATTGTGCCCTTCACCCGCGGCCGCCAAAAATCGCGCTCCACCCCGGCCATTCTGGCCGAATGCCGAACCCGGCTGGAACATGGCGCGCGTGAAATCACCCTGCTGGGGCAAAACGTCAACGCCTTCGGGCGGGATAAAAACGGCGACGGCGTGAGCTTCGCCAGCCTGCTGGCGCGGGTGGCCGCCCTGCCCGGTCTGGAGCGCCTGCGCTTCGTGACCCCGCACCCCAAGGATATGGGGCCGGAAGATGTGGCCGCCTTTGCGGAACTGGCGCAGCTCTGCCCCCGGCTGCATCTGCCCCTGCAGGCCGGTTCGGACGCGGTGCTCGCACGCATGCGGCGCAGGTACGACCGGCGCGGCTTTCTGAATCTGGTGGCCGCCCTGCGCGCGGCCCGGCCGGATCTGGCCCTTTCCACCGATCTGATCGTGGGCTTTCCCGGCGAAAGCGAGGAGGATTTTCAGGCCACTCTGGAGATGATGGAAGCTTGTGACTTCATGTCCAGTTTTTCCTTCTGCTATTCAGACCGGCCCGGCGCCCGGGCCGCGCTTTTTCCAGACAAGATTCCGCCCGATGTTCAGCGGGAACGCCTGCTGCGCCTTCAGAGCCTTCAGGAAAAGCTCAGCCAGCGCTGGCTGGACGCCCGCGTGGGCCGGGAAACCTGCCTGCTTATCGAGGGCAGAAGCCGCAGAGGCGGCCCGGACGGGAAGCCCAGCTGGCAGGGACGCGACCCCTACGGCGCGCCAGCCCATGTCGCCCTGCCGCCGGACGCTGACCATACCGGGCGCATGGTTCCGGTGCGCGTCACAGAGGCCAAAAAGCACAGCCTCATGGCCCTGCGGACAGGTGAACTATGGTAGAAATGCATGTATTCGGCCTGAGCATCGACCCCCAGACCAAAAATCCCATCGTGATTCTGAAACAAATCGACGGGGAAGCGGTGCTGCCCATCTGGGTGGGGGCCATGGAAGCCATGGCCATTTCCCTGGTTCTCAACAACGAGCGTCTGCCCCGACCCCTGACCCACGACCTTCTGCTGATGAGCCTCAACGCGCTCAAGGCCGAACTGCTCCATGTGGAAATCACCGAACTGAAGGACGGCATTTATTACGCCCTGCTGGCGTTGCGCGGCCCTGAAGGCCAGGCGCGCGTGGACTGCCGCCCCTCGGACGCCATCGCCCTGGCCCTGCGGGCCGGAGCGTCCATTCTGGTCAGCCCGAGCGCGCTCCAGCGCCCGCGCGGGGAAACCCCTTCCGCCCAGGCGGCCGACGCGGCCACGGACATGATGCGCAAGGTCAGCGCGCGCAAGGAAGTGGACCTGCTCAACGGCCTGTTGAGCCGCGACGGCATCCTCCCCAACGAAGACAGGCCCGATGAGGAAGAACATTATCGCAACCTGCTGCGTTCCCTGGACCCGATTTCGCGTCACAAGATGTAAGCGTGCCGCCACAGCGCGACACGCCGTTTCTGCGCTTTTTCCGGCAAAGAAAAGACAGCCTCGCGCACGGCCTTCACAGGCCCATGTGAAGCCGTTTGCAATTTTTCTAGAAATTTTCTAACCATATCACATTGATATAATTATCCATCCTTAAGCTTGCACGGATTCCCCCTCAGCGGCCCCTAAAGGTTTTTCCGCGTTATTCCGATAGGCAGGGCATAACACGGATGGAAAAGCCATGTTGGATTACCGCCGCTTTAAGGAAATCAACGATCTCTTCGCCTCCGGCAAACCGGAAAAAGCCCGCCACCTGCTCATGGAAATGCAGTCGCGCTGCATAGCCCTGCGAGATGAAATGAGCATGCTCAAAGTCCGTCTGCAGACCTTTGAGGATATTCTGTATCTTTCTCAAAATCTTTATGAGGAACACGGCTTTTACTGGCTGCGCACCGCCGGGGTCAAGCAAGGTCCGTTCTGTCCGCGCTGTTATGAAAGCGAAGGCGCTCTGATACGCCTGGAAAAACAGCAGCAATCTCTGCTCTGCCCCTATTGCAGCACCAGCTACAAAAGCGCCGTCCGCGTCATGCCTGAAACGGCGGAACCCCTTGACGGACGCCAGGCCCGCATACTTCCCTTCGCCAAATGACCGGCGGGCGCGGCGGCAAAGCCCCTGCCGGCACTTGCCGGACGACGAAAGCGGTTATAAAATATGGGTGAGGTAAGGGCCACAGCGCCGCAATGGCCGCTGTGGCCCTTACCCGTTCGAGAGTAATGGATGATCGCATGACCAGCCGCAGCCTGCCCAATGTTCTTCTGCTCAGCGAGAGCGAACAGCTCGCCGCGCTGGACAGACGCGCCCTGCGCGACGCGGGCGCGGCCCAGGTCAGGGTGCTGACCTCAGGCATCCAGGCGGCCCGCATTCTGGCCGGCCTGGCCCCGGACAACCAGAATTTTCAGCCGGACATCATCGTCTGCGGCCAGAAACTGACGGACATGGACGGCGAACAGTTCTGCGCCATCCTGCGTCTCCATCCCCGTCTGCTGGCCGTGCCCGTCCTGCTGATCCTGCCCAACGACAGCGAGGTGGAACAGCTCAGAACTCTGGGGTGCGGGGCCAGCGCGCTTCTGGGCCGCCCCTATTCCGTGGCGGCTCTCCGGGAGCAGTTGGACACCCTGACCGCGTCGCAGCAGCGTCTGACGCAATTGCAGCAGGCCGCGCGCTATGCCGACACCAAAGCCTTTGACGAGGCCCTGTCCACCTACGGCATTCTGCTCAAGCCCGTGCGCCAGCCCGAGGATTACTTTCGCGTGGGCATGCAGTGCCTCCAGCAGAACCGCTGGAACAACGCCATCAATGCCTTTCAGCGCGCCCTGCGCAACGCCCAGATCAAGGGTGAGGCGGAATTGGGCATGGCCGTGGCCTGGAAAGGCAAGGGCGACCTCTCGCGCTTTCGCTTCTGGCTGGCCAGGGCCGCTGACACCTTTGTGCGCGCCCGGCGCTGGCACCGCGCCCGCGCCGCCTATGCCCGCCTGCTGCGGGACGACCCCTCGGCCAAAAGCCCCTTTCTCAGTCAGGCCCGGCAACTCATGCGCCAGGGGCTTTACGACGAGGCCGCCGATACTCTGGCCCAGGGCTTCGAGGTGACGCCCAGACGCCAGGTTCGCGACAAGATTGCCCAGACCTGCCTGAGCGCCGACGAACCTGAGCGCATGCTGCAAGACCTGGAAGCCAGCCTGGGCCGCGCTATGGGCGCGCGGGGCAACCGCCTCAGCGATGAAATCCGCGACAGTTTGGACGCTCTGGCCCGTGAACAGGAGGCGCGCCGCCGCCAGAGCGCCGCAGAGCGCCAGTGGCAGGCGTCGCGCCCGCAGAGCGGGCGGAAGGAAAGCGGAGGCGAAGCGGAAGCCCTGCCGTCTCCGGAAAGCCCGCCTGAGAATGCGCCGAAATATACGGCGGGAAGCGCCTCTCAAGCCCCTGCGTCTGAGCAGGCGGTGATCAAAAGTCCGCTCAGGCAGCGGCCCCGCACCGACCGGATGACCGCCATCAGCGTTCTGCCGCCTCATGAGCCTTCGCCCCGCCCAGCTCTGAATCCGCGTCTGGACGGCTTGTCCGATTTCGACAACCGGGGCCGACGCGCGGACGGCGCGACGCGGGATGATCAGGTCGTGACCCTCGCGCCCCTCACCGAAGCGGAAGCCACCAGCGGTTTTTTTAAGGAACGCCCCAGGCTCAACGAACTGCTTTCCGTCATGAAGCTCACCTGGAAGCTGGCCCACCGCGACAAACAGAAAAAAACTAGGTTCAGGACTCATTAAATATAGAAGGTGACAATGGCAGCGATGCAAATGGCGGAAAAGAAGGTGTGGGCAACGGTCATACCGCGTGGCAATTCTACGCCAATCCTTGAGCCTGCCAAACATGATTTCTATTTTGT
>NZ_JBNPLS010000041.1:0-11723 GCF_050313595.1 Desulfovibrio sp. SGI.169
TTCATATGAATTCGCCTGGAGCGTTTTCATCAGCAAAATGCTCTAATTGGCCGCCTCCAGCCTGCCCGTGATATTGTCGCGAATCCATCGGGGGTCGATCCATTCCAGAGGCGTCACTTCCACGCCGCCCACCAGAATGCCGAAATGCAGATGATCGCCAAAGGCCAGACCGGTATTGCCCGTGCGGGCGATAATCTGCCCCTTCTTGACCACATCGCCCTTCTTGGCCTGTATTTCACTCAAATGCGAGTACAACGACATAAGGCCCAGACCGTGATCAATCACCACAAGATTGCCGTAAATGCCCAGTTCGCCCGTATAGACGACCCGACCGCTGTTGGCGGCGGGCACCTCGGCATTGCGCACCGAAGCCAGATCAAAGCCCAGATGGAAGGATTCGCCCACCAGCTTGCCCTGATAGTGAAAGAAACGGTGATCGGCGAAGCCGGCTCGCGCGGCGGAACGGGGCAAACGGACGAAGACGCCGCTCCAGAGCATGGCCGCCGCCGTATCACCGCCGATTTCGCGCAGGGTCTGCACATTGGCCGCGCGTACCTGATTGTTGATATAAAGATAGCACTCAAGCGGGTTGGCCGCATTGGGCGTCAGATCGCGCAGCTTGTTCTCCACGGAGAGTAGAAAATCGTCCTTCAGATCCAGGTTGTCGCTTTTGAAATTGCGTTCAAAGGCCATGACCGTCAGGCGGCTTTTGGTCACGTTGCCGGCCAGGTCCGTGGCCGTAATTTCCACCGCGTTTTTAAAGTCTCGGGCCGTCATGGTATAGGGGAAAGGGAAAAAGCAGAGATAGCTGCCGTCCTTTTGCAGATAGCCGGGCACGAAATATCCGGCCACCAGCACGCCGCTGCTGCTCACGTCTTCGTCCACAGTATAGCGAACCGCCGCCGAACCGCCCCGACGCACGTTGGGCGGCAGTGTTTTGACGGATATGCGCGGCGGCTGTGTGTCCAGCCGCATGGGCAACTGCACGGTGCGGGTGTTGCCCTGACCGAAGCCCGCCAGCGAACCGTCCGTGGCGCGAATTTCCAGATCAAACGCCCCTTCCCGCAGGTTGGCGTTCTTCAGGGGCACATCCACCACACGCTCGGGCAGATATTCATCAAAATGTCTGTTGAAAATCACATTGAGCACATTGCTTTTGCGAATGCCCACCGTAAGCGCGCGGATGCCGGCGGGGTCATGCATACGGATGCGCAGTGTCGCGCCCGGTGAAACTCTGCCGGTATTGGGCGTGACTTGAATGCCCGGCCCGTCCATATCTTTAAAAAAAGTATAGCCGCCGGCGGCCAGGGCGGCTATGACCAGTAGAGCTAACACACTGGAAAACATGCTTTTTCTACGCATTGGTGACTCCTCGTGACTGTCTTTCAAATGTTGTCATAAAGACGTGCAATTTTCAAGGAAAAGTCTTGAATATTTCTTGACCGGGCCTGGGCGGCGGATGCTCATTGACTTGACAGCCGAAATCTGTTTTTTTTTTCAGCAGTATGCAGAACGCCAGATACCCATACGGTCAGGGTTTTCCGATTTCACGCGGGTCGCGCAACCCGCAGGTTGATCCCAAGCGTTTGCGCAGCCGGATGGTCAGGGAACAGCTTGCGGCCAGGGGGATCAGCCATCCCGGCGTGCTGGCGGCTATGGGCGCGGTGCCCCGCCATCTTTTCGTGCAGGAAGCCTTGCGGGCGCAGGCATATGAGGATACCCCCCTGCCCATCGGTTACGGTCAGACCATTTCCCAGCCATATATTGTTGCCCTGATGAGCGAACTGCTGGAAGTTGACCGGGGCATGCGCGTACTGGAAATCGGCACCGGTTCCGGCTATCAGGCGGCAGTGCTGGCGGCTATGGGCTGCACCGTTTTTACGGTGGAGCGCCTGCGCGAACTTTATCTGAGCGCCAGCGCCCTCTTGCGGCAACTGGGGCTTCGCGGTATCCACATGCAACGAAGCGACGGCACACTGGGCATGCCGGAGGCTGCGCCCTTTGATCGCATCATTGTCACTGCCGGAGGCCCCGAGATTCCCCGCCCTCTTGTGGATCAACTGGGCGAGGGGGGCATTTTGCTTATTCCTGTAGGCGCGCGTCCGCGCGCGCAAAGACTGATGCGCCTGCGCAAAGAGCAGGGCCGCATCCGTAGAGAGGATCTCGGTTCCGTCATTTTTGTGGATTTGGTGGGCGACCACGGCTGGCAACCGTCGGCACGTTAAGTTTCTGAAATTTCGTCAACACATGAAGGAGATGCCATGTCCTCCTGTTCTTCCTGTTCTTCCGCCTCATCCTGCCCCAGTTCCACGAGCAAGGGCGGAGATGGAAACTGCAATGATCCGATGGCGCGGCAGGATCGTATTATCGAAGCCACGCTGGGGCATATTCGCCATAAAATCTTTGTCATGAGCGGCAAGGGCGGCGTGGGCAAAAGCTCGGTGACAGTGAACACCGCAGCCGCTCTGGCCCGACGCGGTTTTAAGGTGGGCATTCTGGATGTGGACATGCACGGCCCCAGCGTGCCCAATCTGCTGGGCCTTACCAGCACCGTCGAAATGGATGCTGGCGGCGAACTGATGCTGCCCGCGGCCTACAATGAGAATCTGTCGGTCATTTCCATGGATTCGCTGCTTCAGGATCGGGATCAGGCCATCCTCTGGCGCGGCCCTAAAAAATCAGCCGCCATCCGTCAGTTCGTCGCCGATGTAAAATGGGGCGAACTTGACTTTTTGCTGATCGACTCCCCTCCGGGAACCGGCGATGAGCACATGACAGTACTGAAAACCATCCCCGACGCGCTCTGCGTGGTTGTGACCACGCCGCAGGAAGTTTCTCTGGCAGACGTGCGCAAGGCGGTGAACTTTCTTCAATACGCCAATGCCAATGTGCTGGGTGTGGTTGAAAACATGAGTGGCCTGATTTGCCCGCATTGCCACAAAGAAATTGACCTCTTCAAGAAGGGCGGCGGGGAAGAGCTGGCACAGCATTACGGCCTCAGATTTCTGGGGGCGGTTCCGCTGGATCCGGTCACCGTGGTATCTGCCGACCGGGGCGTGCCCGTGGTTTACCTGGAAGAAGAAAGCCCGGCCAAATCGTCTTTCCTGGCTCTTGCCGACGCCATTGCGACTGCGGCGGACAAAAGTCTGGAAGCCTTGTCCACCCCCAACCATTGAAACTGCGGGCCCCTTCAGACGGAGGGGCCCTTTTCATGCGAAAAGCGCGCGGCCTCAACGGGAAACGGGATATTTTCCCTTTTCTCCGGCGCGCTTTTATGCTAGAAAACACAAAATTTCGACGGTAACGCCAGAGAGGGACAATGCTCAATCTTGCCAATAAAATTACCTTGTTGCGCATCCTGATGGCGCCTCTGGTTGTTGTTCTGCTGTATTTTCAGGGTCCCGTTTTTTGCATTCTGGCCGCACTGGCCTTTATCTTCGCGGCAATCACCGACTGGGCGGACGGCTATATTGCCCGACGTGAAAACATGGTCACCAGCATGGGCAAATTTCTGGATCCCTTGGCCGATAAGGTGCTGATCTGCTCGGTATTGATTATGTTCGTCAAGCTGGGCTGGGCCCCGGCCTGGGTAGTGATCATTATCGTTTGCCGCGAACTGGTGGTGACCGGTCTGCGCGCCATGGCCATCGACGAAGGCATCGTGCTGGCGGCCGACAGGTTTGGCAAGGCCAAAACCGTGCTGCAAATCGTGGCTATCGTGCCGCTGATGCTGCACTACCCTTTGTTCGGCCTTGAACTCTGGCCGCTCGGTGAGGTGTTGCTGTATGTGGCCCTGCTGCTGGCCCTGATTTCCGGCATCAACTACTGCTACTACTTTTACCGGCATGCACGCGGCAAGGTTCAAACCGGGAAGAGCGCATGAGCACCTTGCAAATTCGCCTCAAAAACTGCATCCAGACCATTCTGGAGCTGGAGCCTGACATGCGCGCCGGCATCTGGGGACGTCACTTCGACGAAGAGCTTTCCACGCTCAAGGGCTATCTGCAGCAGGTGGATCACATGCATCTGGCGGAAGACGACGTGCAACGCCTTGAAAATGCCACGGCCAGCTTTCTCGCCGAACTCAGGCTCTCCCGCAGGGAACAGCCGCAAAAAAAACGTCTTTTGCAGTAAGTCATGTTCTGGCGTGTCTTTATTCTCGTAGTGCTGGGGCTTATCAATGTTGTTCTGTTCTGTCGCATGGTCTGGGGCCCCACCGGCCTTGTGGAATACCGCGAACTCAAACAGCAATATGCCGCTCTGCAAGAACAGATCGCCGTTCTGGACGCTGAAAATCTGGCCTTAAGCCGGGAAATTCGCTTGTTGCAGTCAGACAAGCAGTATGTGGAAAAAATGATTCGCCAGCGCCTGCATTATGTGCGGGATAACGAAGTGCTGTACCTTTTCGGCAGTTCGGCCAAAACCGGAGCGGGAGCCACAAACAATGACTGAAAAAATCAAGTGGTATAAAGAAGTTCTGGAGCTGGAGCCCAATTCCAAGGTCTTTTTCCCCCTGGCGCGCATGCTGGCGGAAGAGCAGCGCTTTGACGAGGCTTTGGAGGTGCTTGAGCACGGTCTGGAGCGCCACGACGAATTTCTGGAAGCGCGTCTTTTCTTTATTGAACTTCTGCACAGGACGGGCCGCAGCCAGGCATGCGCCAAACAGATAGACAGACTCAGCGGCATGTTTGCCGCCTATGCGGGATTTTGGCAGGCATGGGCCGCCTGCCTGTCCGCCGCTGACGCTTCGCCGGATACGGCTTCAGTGCTGCGCTTTCTGGCCGTCCACTTCATGCGCGGCCCTGTCTCCCTGCACGAGGTGCTGGACAGGGGCATTGCTTCGCTGCTGGGGGAAACACGGTCGCAGACCGTTTCTCCGGCTGAAAACTCGCAAACGCCGGTCGCGGAGATAATGCAGGAAAAAGCCGCGTCGGCGGAGTCTGCGCTCACGCCGGAAGATTCCATGCCGCCGGATGACGCTCCCCTGCCGCTGCTGCCGGAAGAAGACGAATTGCAGTTCCGTCTGAAGCCCTCGCCGTTTTCCGGCTCGACACCGGAGGATGACGAGACCTTTTTTGAAGAGACGAACGAAGAAAAGTTTGACCCTGCCGCCGCTATGGCAGATGAGGAAGCTTTGCCCGAGGTTCTGGAAAAAGCCTCTCCTGTGAAAACGCGGGCTGAGTCTCATGCCGCCCCTGTCGCTACGGATGCGCCGCCTTCCGAGGAGGGCGACGAGAGCGAGGAGCGCTTTTCTCTGCGTACCCGTTCCATGGCGGAAGTGCTGGCGGAGCAGGGAGACGTCAAAGGATCGCTGGATATTTATCATGAGTTGGCTGCTGCCGCGGTTTCCCCTGAGGAAAGCGCCGACCTGCAGCAGCGCATCGCCACATTGAGCGCGCGTCTTGGCAGCGTGCAGGATGTGGAGCAGGCACAGCCTCCGCAGCAGGAGGACTCCGCCAGCGGCAAGGATAAGCTGATCAGCATGCTTGAGGCTTTGGCGGAGCGCGTGGAAGCCAGAGCGCAAAACTAGAGCAGTACAGTGCCGCGAAGACCCGCGGATGGGTGTTTTCGCTGAATGGCGGGCATCTCGGCGCAACATGCTCCTGAGCACGGGGGAATATGGTGTCGAATTTATTTTTGCGTTGTTTTCTGCTGCTGATGGCCGTGTCTCTGGCAAGCGGCTGCAGCTCTTATCAACCCACCAAAAATGCCTGGAAAAGCACCAAGGGTTTCTGGAATGCCTACGTCAGCCCTCCGGCCAGCGTGGACTATGAAGAAAAAGGGGATCTTGCGCCCAGAGCTCTGGCGCTGACCAACAGCATGATGGGCATTGATGTGGAGCTGGGGCGTCTGGAGCGTGTCATGCTTAATGCGGACAAGCCCCCCACGCGCGAATGGATCAGCGCATTTTTTGCTTCTTTCCCCTGGATCAGCGGCTTTGCCGGCGTCAAATACGACGGCTCCATCCTGGGGCAGGAGCCGGCGACTTCCATGAAGGAACTGGATTTCATTCCGCTGCTGTATGAAGACAAAAAACAGAACAGCCGGGCGTTGCGCGCTGATGTGCAAAACTCGCCGCTGGGGCCTGAAATCCTGCTGGCTGCGCCGCTTTATGACGGTGTGGACTTTCTTGGTGTGGTGGCGGCTTATTTCGACATGCGCGCGCTGATGCAGTATTCCAGCAGCCCGGAAAACGTGGTGATTCTGACGCCTCAGGCCCTGCTCTGGCCCGGCAAATACGATTTTGCCGCCACGCCGCTGGCTGGCGTCAACTGGGCCGAGGCGGTAAGCAAGAGTTCCTCTGGAACCTGCGCCAATGCCACGGGCTCTTTCTACTATATGGTGCGCTATCTGGGCAATCTGCCCATGGTTTTCGCCGTGGTTGAATCCGGCACATTCCCTGAAGGCAAGGGAGATTTGGAACAGGGTTTGGCCTTCTTCCCCAAGGAACGCGAAAAACTGCCGCCGCCTCCCCAGCCGGAGCGCAAAGACAAGGCGGATGTCGCTGGCGCGCCGAGCTTTGGCGGCCCTGCTGAAGAGGGCGCTGCGGCCGCGAACATGGGCACGCCCGGCACGCCTGCTGGAACTGACGGCAGGGCGGACAACGAAATTCAGCCGGGCAGTCATGACAGCATGCTGCTGAAGGGCAAGGGCGCTGAAAGGCAGCGTCTGCAGGAGCGCGCGCTCGATGGCGAAAATGTGCCTGTCAAGCGCACGCAGCGTCCAAGAGCAACCGCTCCCCAGCAGCCGCGCCGCAGCGCGCCGCCTGTGGATCTGATTCCGGATGCGGATATGCCTGTGCTGCCCGGCGGTCGGCCGAGTCCCTTCGGACCGAGGGAAGAGGCCCCGGTCATCAAGCGTCCGAGCCCGTTTGGTCCGCGTGCCGACAGCCCGGCCCCAAGCCAGGAGCGGGCGACGCCTTCGTCGCAGGAGGAAACTCCGAAGCAGGAGGCCGCGCGGAAAGCCCCTCCCGCCGCTACGGCTGGCTCTGAAACCAACACGGCTTCGGAACAGACTTCCGCCACGGAAGAAACGGATAAAGCGCGTCTTCCCGCAACCCTGCCCGGTGGTCGACCGAGCCCGTTTGGTCCGCGGAATTGACGTATCGTTGAATGCCGACTTGCGCCGCCTCCGGGTGGCGCAAGTCTTTCCGGCTCCGGGGCATCCCGCCCAAGGCCGTTACCAAGGAGGCTCTCATGGCTGACATCACGGTTACCGAGCACCTTCTGCTGCACCAAAAGCGCACGCCGCAGGCTACAGGACAATTTACCGGCTTGCTGTATGACCTGATTCTTTCCGGCAAGTCCATTTCCCGCCGCATCAACAAGGCCGGCTTGCTGGATATTCTGGGCGGCACGGGTGAAGTCAATGTTCAGGGCGAGAATGTTCAGAAGCTGGACGCCATTGCCAACCGGATAATGATTTACCGCATGGAACGGTGCGGCGCGCTCTGCGCCATGAGCTCCGAGGAGGAGGCCGAACTCATCCGCGTTGCCCCCGAATTTCCTCGCGGCGATTATATTTTGATCTTTGATCCTCTGGATGGTTCTTCCAATATTGATGTAAATATCAATGTCGGCACCATCTTTTCCATTCTGCGCCGCCCTGAGGGGCATACAGGCGAGGTGGCCCTTGATGAAGTGCTTCAGCCGGGCATTCAGCAGGTGGGCGCGGGTTATATCCTGTATGGTCCGTCTACCATGCTGGTGCTCAGCACCGGCCAGGGCGTGCACGGCTTCACTCTGGATCCGGGCGTGGGAGAATTTCTGCTCTCGCACCCCGACATGCGCATTCCGGAACAGGGGCATATCTATTCCGTCAATGAAGGCTACTGGAAATACTGGGATGAACCCACGCGCGAGGCTGTGAACTGGTTCCATAATTGCGAGAGCGAGGACGGCAAGCCCTATTCTTCCCGCTATGTGGGCGCGCTGGTGGCGGATTTTCACCGTACTCTGATTTATGGCGGCATCTACATGTACCCGCCGTACGCGAGCAAACCCGACGGCAAGTTGCGTCTGATGTGCGAGGCCGCGCCGCTTGCTTTTCTGGCGGAACAGGCTGGAGGCAAGGCCAGCGACGGTCGACGGCGCATTCTGGAGCATAAGCCCGAGCGCCTGCATGCGCGCACGCCCTTGTTTATCGGTTCGCGCAAGGATGTGGAAGCCGTGGAGCGCATCTATGCCAAATATCCCCTGGCCTGAAGCCGTGGCGGCGCGGGAGGTCTGAATCATGCTTTGCCTTGGCATCGAAAGTTCCTGCGACGAAACGGCTCTGGCTCTGGTGGAGGATGGGCGTCTGCTGGGTTCGGTGCTTGCCAGCCAGGCGGATGTGCATGCCCTGTTCGGCGGGGTTGTGCCGGAACTGGCCTCGCGTGAGCATTACCGCTGCATAGGCCCGTTGTTTGACGAACTCATGCGCCGTTGCCGACGAAGCGGCACGGACATCACTCTTGTTTCCGTGGCGCGCGGTCCGGGCCTGCTGGGCAGTCTGCTGGTGGGCGTGGCCTTTGCCAAGGGGCTTGCCCTTGGCCTGGGGGCGCGCTTTCTGGGGCTCAACCATTTGCACACGCACTTGCTGGCTGTGGGGCTTGAACAAGAACTGACCTTTCCCTGCCTGGGGCTGCTGGTTTCCGGCGGACATACCCATATCTACCGGATGGAGGCTCCCTGGCGTTGTCAGCCTCTGGGGCGGACTCTGGATGACGCCGCCGGCGAAGCCTTTGACAAGGTGGGCAAGCTTCTGGGACTGACTTATCCCGGCGGTCGTCTGATGGACGCCCTGGCCAGGGCGGGCAGGGCGGACGCCGGGCTTTTTCCACGACCGTATCTTGACAATGACAATCTTGACTTCAGTTTCAGCGGTCTGAAAACAGCCGTCGCTTCCTATATGGAGCGGCGCCTGGATGGAGGGTGGCCGCACCCCCTGCGACGCGTCGAGGATGCGCCGCAAGCTTTGAGGGACTGCTGCGCATCTTTCAACCTGGCCGTGGTGGACACCTTGTGCGTCAAGGTGTCGCGCGCCCTTGACCGGCAACCTGATCTGCGCGCCCTGATTGTGGCCGGGGGGGTGGCCGCCAACTCGCTGCTGCGTGAGCGCATGGAAGAGCTGATGCGCCGCCGCGGCGGCAAGCTCCTGACGCCAAGTCCGCTGCTGTGCACGGACAATGCGGCCATGACGGCCTATGCCGGCTGGCTGTTGGGCAGGGCCGGTTTTCAGCACGATCTGAGCATGGAAACCATCCCGCGCGGCAGAGCGGTGCCCGATGACATGGTGTGCCGCGCGGAACATCCGCAAAGCGGAGAAACCGCCTGAATGGGCAGAGCATCTTGACACCAGAGCGTTAGGAATCTACTCTCTGCCAGTACAGACATATGGGCGCGGCGCATTGCCGCCCCGCCTGTGCAATGAGCGTCGCCCGGTCTGCGGCATTGTCGCGCCGTCTCAGACGACGCCAAGCAACTCAAGGAGTATTCATATGGCTGAACAGGTCACTGACGCCACTTTTGAAAGTCTTGTTCTCAAGTCCGATCTGCCGGTTCTGCTTGATTTCTGGGCTCCGTGGTGCGGCCCTTGCCGCGCTGTGGGGCCTATCATAGACGAACTGGCCAAGGAATACGAAGGCAAAGTGCATGTGCTTAAAATGAATGTGGATGAAAATCCCGCCACACCCACTAAATTCGGCATTCGCGCTATTCCCACTCTGGTGCTCTTCAAAAATGGCGAAACGGTGGAGCAAATTACCGGAGCCGTCACCAAGGTGGCCATGAAGGAACTGCTCGATTCCAAGGCATTGGCATGAAATTGTATGACGCCGTTGTCATCGGCGGCGGGCCAGCCGGCATAACGGCTGCCATGTACCTGGCGCGTTCCGGTTGTTCAGTTGCGCTCTTTGAGCAACTGACGCCGGGCGGCCAGGTTCTGCAGACCGAATCTCTTGAAAACTACCCCGGCTATCCGCGGGGCATCAAGGGCTATGAACTGGCTGATCTTTTTGCCGCCCATCTGGATGGCCTTGATATTGACCGGACTGCCGGCGCAGTGAACTCAGTTTCCGGCACTGCGGGCCGATTCACTGTGCGCGCCGATGGAGGAGAAGAGCACGCCGCCAAAACCGTGCTCGTCTGCTCAGGGGCGCGCCACCGGCAACTGGGCCTTGCTAACGAGGACAAGCTGGTGGGGCGGGGCGTTTCCTATTGCGCCCTGTGCGACGGCAACTTCTTTCGCGGTCAGACTGTGGCCGTGGTGGGCGGCGGCAACGCCGCCCTGGAAGAATCGCTGTACCTCGCCAGGATAGTGGACAAACTGCATCTGATTCACCGTCGTGACGGCTTCCGCGGCCTCAAGGTCTATCAGGACAGGCTGGAAGGCATGCCTGACAAGGTGCATATTCACCGCAGCACTGTCATTGCCAGCCTGAAGGGCGAAGAGCAACTGACGGGCCTCACGTTGCGCAATGTCCAGAGCGGCGCGGAGGAAGACCTGCCGGTGGATGGACTTTTCGTCTATGTGGGTTTTGCCCCGGTGACGTCTTTTCTGCCTGGGGAAATCCAGCGGGACAATCAGGGCTTTATTGTGACGGATACGGAAATGCGTACAAATATTGCCGGCATTTTTGCCGCCGGGGATATTCGCTCCAAACTCTGTCGTCAGGTAATAACCGCTACCGGTGACGGCGCAACGGCTGCGCAAGCGGCTTTTGTCTTTTTGGAACAGCTCCATGCGTAAAAAACTGCTTCGCCTCGTGCTTGCCTTCAGTCTGTTTGCCGTCTCCGGTTGCGGCATCATCGACATGATTTATCTGCCGCCGGCTGAAGATACGGCCCAGGAAATTTTTGAAGCCGCCAACGACGCCATGAGTGAAAAAAACTATGTGCGCGCTGTGGAGCTGTACAACAAATTGCGTGACGCCTATCCGTTCAGCCCCTACACGATTGATGCCGAACTTTCGCTGGGCGACGCCTATTTTCTGGATGAAGAGTACGAGCTGGCCTCCGAAACTTATAAGGATTTCGAGTCGCTCCATCCACGTCATGAAGCCATCCCGTATGTGCTCTATCAGACGGGCATGTCGCTCATGAAGCGATTCCGCTCCATTGATCGGGCCACCACTGAATTGCAGGAAGCCTACGACTATTTCAATCGCCTCCTTCAGATGTACCCTGATTCTCCCTATGCCAAGGGGGCGGAAGAAAACATGCAGACCTGCCGCAAGCTCATGGCTGAGCATGAGCTGTATATTGCCGACGTGTTCTGGCACATGAAGAAATACGGCCCGGCTTGGCGGCGTTATAATTTCATTACGGAAAACTTCAAGGACGTGCCGGAAGTGATGGATCACGCCAGGGAAAAGGGCCTGGCCGCTTACCATAACTACCGCGAAGAACAGGCAAGAGAGACGCGCGAAAAGCGTCAGGGCTCCTGGCGGCGGTGGTTTACCTGGTTGTGATGTCGCGGCAAAGCGATATAAAAAAGCCCCTTCGGGGGCTTTTTTATATTCAAGTGAAATGCCTGTATGCCGGAAACGAGGGCAGGGCGGTTTGAAAGGTCCAGAAATGAGTGGATAGCTCGCTTTTTGCATCGCGGCTCTTCAGGCCAGGGTTGAATATGACGCGCGTTCAGAGCTTTTGTCGAGAAACTGGCCTGCCGGCAGCAAAAGCTGATAGACGCCGCGAGGCCATGCGCCATGTGTTGGCACGCTAGGCTCAGGCATCATTAAAAAA
>NZ_JBNPLS010000042.1:0-11219 GCF_050313595.1 Desulfovibrio sp. SGI.169
GAATTTTTTTCACAAAAAATGAGAACGTGCCGGGGCAGATTTTCCGCTCTGGCGCGTTTTTTGTGCAGCCCGCGCGCTCTATTGTCCGCGTGTGTCAAAACGCACACATTTTCAGCCCTCGACTATCCATCCCACAAAGTCTCCGAAGCGGAAGACCTCCACCGCGTCCTCGCCAGGTTCGCCGGGGTACAATGGACGCTGCATGCCGGAAAGGGCAAGTTCCTTGCGCGCGATGGCCGCAGCCTCCGCGCCTTGCGCCAGCTTGGGAGCCCAGGTCAGGCAGGGCTGCATGTCGCTATCTGCGCTTTGTCCGCGCAAGCAAGCCCGGCTGGAGCGTGCAGGATTGCCCGCCCCGTCCGCCTGATGGCAGCCCAGGGCAAAAAGGCGCGGCAGAAAACGGGGCGGGTAAGCCCGCAGTGGGGAGGGAACCGGCCCCTCCCCCATTAAACCAAAAACAAAGTAGGGGAAAATGAAAATCGCACCGACCGACATCGCCACCATCTACGCGGGCTTTGTGGATAGCGGCGGCGGAAAGCATGTATGGAATGGCTCTTGACTCGCGGAGAGGTCCTCTCTGAGCGGTTTTAGCGCCAGAAGGCAAATGCCTATGATTAACCGAAACTCACACTCTTAACGAATGGAGATAAAAAGTTTGTTTTTGAAGACCTCCAAAACGAACCAGCCGGGTTTTGGCAACGCTCCAAAAGCTTTCTGTCTCGTTGATATATGACTGTTGAAACGTAAATTTCAGGTTGTTTCAAGGTCTTTGCGAATGGCTGATCTCACAATAGCTCTCTTTGCCAGATTTCATGTGAACGGGCAAAGAGAGGATATTTTATCATTCTTTTAGCAATACTCTCGAATTTTTTCGCGCTGGCAATGGAATGGGCGATTTTTGGAGGGAGCGCACCCATGCACATGACCGACAAAATTCGCGCAGTGACGCGGCCAGCGTGAAAAAGGCCGTTTTTGACGAATACTTGTGGCGGAACACAACCAGCAGCGCCTCTGACCAACAGCGCATTAGGTTCTGAGTCTAATGCACCGTCGCGCCGCCGCGCGCCGCCCCCTGGCCGGCCAGCGCCAGCCTGTCCGCCAGTTCCCTGCCGCCGGGCGTTTCCCGCCACTGGCCGAAAAGCTTGCGCCAGGCGCCGAACTCCAGAAAGCCCTGATCCAGTTGCTCTTCGTGCATCTGCACCCAGGCGTTGAACAACTGCATTTGAATCTGAAACGTGGCGCTTTCAAAAATGGCGGCGGCCATGTCCTTGGGCATGCTCTTGCCGTCCAGATTGTCCAGCACAAATGTGCACACCGCCCGGCGGGAGCTTTCAAAATTCGCCTCCTGACCGTTCATGTCTTCGGCCAGGGGCAGCAGGTGGGGGTAAAGCTCCCTGATGCGCTCCATGCCCTTGTGGGGCACCGCCAGAAAAAGCGGCGGCTCGCCATCCGGCCCGGCGGGCGCATCCGGTTTTTCGCTGATAAAATAAAAGCGCAGCCAGTTCTCGAACATCACTGCCTCAAGAACCTGCCATACGGCGCTTTGAAACTGTTCCTGCTGTTCAGGCATGACAGACCTCCGCTGAGCGTATTTGCCCAATGTAAACGCGGGACCGGGCCGCGTCAATGAGGGGCGGACGCGGCTCTGGCCTGTGCGCGCCGCTTATGCTAAACTGCGCCCATGATTGATTACGCTCAGGCTCTGAACGAAGCCCAGTACGCGGCGGCAACCAGCGGTGACGGCCCCGTGCTGGTTGTGGCCGGCGCGGGCAGCGGCAAAACGCGCACCATTGTCTACCGGCTGGCCTGGCTGGCCGAGCAGGGCGTCTCGCCCTCGGCCATGCTGCTGCTCACCTTTACCCGCAAGGCCGCGAGGGAGATGCTTCAGCGCGCGGGCATGCTGCTGGGGCAGGGCCTTTCCGGGGTGCAGGGCGGCACCTTTCACGCTTTTGCCTACGGCGCGCTGCGCCGCTGGCATCCCGCCTGGCTGGGCGAGCGGCCCTTCACCGTCATGGACGCGGCGGACATTACGGCGGCGGTCAAGCACTGCAAGGACGAACTCAGGCTGGGCAGGGGCGACCGCTCCTTTCCCAAAACCCAGAGCATCGTGGGCCTGCTGAGCAAGGCCCGCAACAAGGAAGTGCCCCTGGAGGAAGTGCTGCGGCGCGAGGCCTTTCACCTTCTGCCCCACGCCGAGGGCCTTGCCGCCCTGAGCGACGCCTACGCCGCCTACCGGCGCGAAAAGGGCCTGCTGGATTATGACGACCTGCTCTTCGAGCTGGAGAACCTGCTGCGCGAGGACGGCGCCGCCGCCACGGCCCTGCGCCGGCGCTTCAGTCATATTCTGGTGGACGAGTATCAGGATACCAACCTGGTTCAGGCCCGCATTGTGCGCCTGCTGGCCGGGCCGCCCCGGCTGGACGGCGGGGAGGAAAGCGGGGGCCGGAAGGCCGTCGCGGGCAACGTCATGGCCGTGGGCGACGAGGCCCAGTCCATCTATGCCTTTCGCGGGGCCAATGTACGCAACATTCTGGATTTTCCCAAACTCTTTCCGGGCGCGCGCGTCATCCGCCTGGAAGAAAATTACCGCTCCACCAAACCCGTGCTGGACGTGGCCAACAGCCTGCTGAGCCACGCGGCGGAGTCCTTCCGCAAAACCCTGTTCACCCGCAGGGAAGGCGGCGACCCCGTGCGGCTGGTCACGCCGCTCAGCGACATGAGCCAGGCCAAGCTGGTGGCGCGGCGCATCGGGGAACTGCTGGACAGGCATCTGCCCCATGAAATCGCGGTGCTCTTCCGCGCGGGCTTTCATTCCTACAATCTTGAAATGGCCCTCAATCAGGCGGGCATTCCCTTTCGCAAATACGGCGGCCTGCGCTATACCGAGGCCGCGCACGTCAAGGACGTCATCGCGTACGCCCGTCTGGCGCTCAACCCGCTGGACATGCCCGCCTTTACGCGGGTGGCGGGCATGCACAGCGGCATCGGCCCCAAGACCGTGCAAAAGCTCTATGCCGCGGCGCTGGCCGGGGACGCCGAAAACACGGAAAAAGCCTTCGCCCGGTATCCGGGGCTGCTGGAAGACATGCGCTTTGTGGACGAGTTGCGCGCCCGGCCCGCAAGCCCGGCCGCCCTGTTCGGAGCCGTGCTCGAACACTACCGGCCCAGACTGGAAAGCCAGTATCCCGAAGACTGGCCCCGCCGCCAGCAGGGCCTGGAAGAAATCATCCAGATGGCCGCCGCGTATACGGAGCTGGATCTCTTTGTGGCGGATCTGGCCCTGGAATCGCCCGAAGAGGACGAAAACGACGGCGAGGGGCGCATCACCCTGTCCACCGTGCATTCGGCCAAGGGCCTGGAATGGAATGTCGTGCTGATCATTGATCTGGTGGAAGACCGCTTTCCCTCCCGGCACGCGCTGGCCAGACCCGAAGACTTCGAGGAAGAACGCCGCCTGATGTATGTGGCCTGCACCCGCGCCCGCCAAAATCTGGAACTCTACGCCCCGGCGGCCATTTACAGCCGGGCCGAGCGCGGCAGCCTGCACGTCGGGCAGAGCCCCTTTGTGCGCGAGCTGGCCCCCGGCCTGACCGAAGAATGGGTGGAGGGCTTCGGCGGCGTCCTTTCCCGGCGCGGAGCGGCATGCGGGGGCCGTCTGCCGCCGCCCGCGCGCCCGGCGGTTCCGCTTCGGGCGCGCGCCCTGCCGGAGCATGGGGGGGCTGCCTTTGACGACTGCCAGTTGCGGCCTGAAACCCCAGCCCCGGCATGCGACGAACCCGCCGCGCCCGCCGTATCCGCGGCATCCGCCGCAGCGGACGCAAATCAGCTCTGCCACTGCCGCCACCGCATTTTCGGCCGGGGCAAGATAGTCAGGCATCTGCCGCCGGACAAGGTGCAGGTGAACTTTCCCGGTTTCGGCCTCAAAGTCATTCTGACAGAATACCTGCTCATGGAGAACTGACATGGTTCCGGCCCCGCCTTCCCCCCCGGCCTCAGCCCTTTCAGAAGACGGCATTCTGGCCCGCCTCGCCCGCCACTTTCCCCAGAGCCATCCTTCGCTGCTGCTGGGCCGGGGCGATGACTGCGCGGTGCTCAAGGCCGGGCGGCCCCTGTGCGTGAGCAGCGATCTCTTTCTGGAGGATGTGCACTTCCGCCGCGCCTACTTCAGCCCGGAGGATACTGGGCACAAGGCCCTGGCCGTCAATGTCAGCGATCTGGCCGGCTGCGGGGCCAGACCGCTGGGCTTCAACCTCTGTCTGGGCCTGCCGGACTGGGTGGACATGGCCTGGCTGGACCGCTTCTTCAGCGGCATGGCCGCGCTGGCCGGGCAGTGGCGCATGGTTCTGGCCGGCGGTGATCTTTCCCGTTGCGACCGCCTGCACATCAGCGTGACCGTCTGGGGCGAAACCGCCGAACCCGGAGGCTTTCTGGCCCGCGGGGGCAGCATGCCCGGCGACAGCCTGTTTGTGGTGGGGCATCTGGGGCTGGCCAGAGTGGGCCTGCATATGCTGGAAGCGCAGGGCCGCGCCGCCCTGACGCAATGGCCCGCCGCCTGCGCCGCCCATCTGCGGCCCGAACCCCAGGCGGATGCTGGCCTGATGCTGGCGCGCGCCGGTTACAACGCCCGCCCCCCGGCCCTCATGGATCTTTCCGACGGTCTCATCCGCGATCTGCCCCGCCTGCTGGGCCTCAGCGGCGAGCTGCGCGCCGGGGCGGACGCCCAGGCCCCCCCGCAGGGCCGGGGCCTGGGCGCGGCCATACTGCTGCCCCAGGGCCTGCTGCATCCCGAAGTGTTGCGTTACGCCAGCGAACAGGGGAAAAATCCGGTTCACGAAGCCTTGCTGGGCGGCGAGGATTACGCCCTGCTGGGTTCCTGCGCGCCGGACATGCTGCCCTCCCTGCACGCGGCCATTCCCGGCTTTTGCAGCATCGGCGCCGTCACGGCCGGAGGCGGCCTGACCTGCAACAACGAACCCCTGGACCGCCTGCGCGGCTTCGACCACTTTGAGGCTGACCCGGCGGAAAAAAGGACGGACTGAACATGCGCGCGCACCTGGCCGTGGTGACCTGGAACAGGCTCGCCCTGACCCGCATCTGCGTGGAAAGCCTGCTGGCGCTGACCCCGCCGGGCTATACGCTGACCATTGTGGACAATGGCAGCGAAGACGGCACGCAAGAGTATCTGCAAGGTCTGGCGACCGCGCGTCCGCATGTCCGGCTCAAGCTCCTTTCACGCAACATGGGCCTTTGCGTCGCATCCAATCTGGCCTGGGACGACGCGGCAGACGCCGACTATTGCGTCAAGCTGGATAACGATATCGAAATTCTGAGCCCGTGCTGGCTGGAGCGCCTTACCTCCCTGCTGGAAGACCACCCGCGGGTGGGCATGGCATCCTACAGATTCTGCCACTGGCACGAGCCGTCGCATCAGCCCCTGACCCTGCGCGACGGCGGCGCGGCGGAGCTGACCACCGTCTGCGGCGGGGGGTGCGTCTGCGTTCCCCGCGCGACGCGCGAACGCCTCGGCTTCTGGAATGAAGGCTACGGGCGCTACGGCCATGAAGACCAGGACTATTCCTGGCGGGCAAGCAAGGCGGGCTACGCGCTGGCCTCGCTCTCGCCGGACGGGGTGATCCGCCATCTGGGCTACGCCGAAGGCATGACGGACGCGGCCATCGAACGCAGCAAGATCACAAGCAATCAGTCCCGCCTTTCCGGCGAGGCGGCCTACCACCTGCATGTGCTGCTTTTTGAAGAGGGTCTGCTGCCCTTGCGAATGATGCGTAAATACCTGCCTGTGGAGAAGGACGGCCGCTTTTCCTTTGCGCTCAACCCCGCCTACAGGCCGGTGCAGAAACTGCTGACCCGCCTGGCCCAGACCGTGCCTGTGGACGCCTCCGGACGGCTTTCCCGCCTGGATTTGAGCGCCTGGCGACATGGAGAAAGGCATGACCGTGAATCCTGAACATCATATGGCCGTCCTGGAGGCCATGCGCCGCGTCTGCCGCGACGCATGGCGGCAGGGCATGCTCTCCGGCTGCAACGGCAACGTCAGCTGCCGTCTGCCCGCGCCGCGCGAAGGCCAGCTCTGCGTGACCCGTTCGGGCGCGGCCAAAGGCCGCCTGACGCCGGCTGACTGCTGTCTGGTGGACGCGCACAGCGGAGAAACGCTTGCCGGCGGGCCGACCTCTTCGGAACTGGGCGTGCATCTGGCGCTGTACCGCGCGCTGCCCCGCTGCCGGGCCGTGCTGCACAGCCATCCCCGGCATCTGCTGGCCCTGAGCCTGGCGCTGCCAAATCAGGGAGACCTGCTGCGCCTGCCCCTGTTTGAGGCCGACATCTGGCGCGCCCGTCTGGGCTTTGCCCCCGCGCTGCCGCCCGGCGGCGAGGCGCTGGCCCGGGCCGTGGCCGACGCGGCACGCAGGGTCGGGGCGGAAAAACCAGAGGGCGCGGCGGTCTGGATGGCAGGGCACGGCCTGTGCTGCTGGGGGCCGACCCTGACCGACGCCCTGGCCATCAGCGAAGAGCTGGAGCATCTGGCCGCCGTGCAGCTGCTGGCGCGTCAGGCGCGCGCGTCCGGGGCGCAAGGCTACGCCGACGGCCAGACCACGGGCTGAACCTCCGCCCCGTCGTTGCCGGCGGAGAGCGACCGGGGCGGCGCGGCGGAGGCCGGGGCGGCGGGCGGCAAGGGTTCTTTGAGCACTGCTTCCGTGCGTTCAAACAGGTTGGACAGAATGGAATTGGACACCAGCATGCCGTTGCGGGTCAGGCGCAGATAGCCGTTGCGGATGCGGATCAGGCCGTTTTCATGCAGGGCCTGGATCAGACGCTGGTGGTCACGCAGAAAATCGCGTCCCGTCAGTTTTCGGTAGGCCTTGAGCCGCAGGCCGCGCGAGGTGCGCAGGCGCAGCATGATCAGCTCCAGCACGCGCACTGTGGGGGTCAGGTTTTCCACTTCCGCGCCCAGTGAGCCATCACGGGTTCGCGCCGCCCAGGCCCGCTGGCTGGCGGGGTTGGTCCAGCGCCGCCCCGCGATGGTGGAGGTGGCCGACGGCCCCAGGCCGAGGTAATCCGCGCCTTCCCAATAGCCCAGATTGTGGCGGCACTGAAAGCCCATGCGCGCGAAATTGGAAATTTCATAGTGCATATAGCCGTTGGCCTCCAGAAAGGCCGCGCCTTCCATGAACATGATGTTCTGATCCCGTTCGGGCGGCAGCGACAGCCGCCCCTCCTCGCAGTCGAGTTCCAGCGGCGTGCCCGGTTCCAGGGTCAGGCCATAGGCTGAAATATGATCCGGGCCCATCCGCACGGCGTCCTTGAGCGTTTGCAGCCACTGGCGCACGCTCAGGCCGGGCAGGCCCCACATCAGGTCCATACCGATGTTGGCGCAGCCCGCCTCGCGCGCCGCAAAGACCGCGTGCAGGCTGTCCCGGGCCTTGTGCGGACGCCCCAGCAGGCGCAGCATGTTTTCGTCCAGACTCTGAATGCCGATGGACAAGCGGTTGACGCCCGCCGCCAGATACTGCCGCACGCTCTGCCCCCCCCGCAGAGATTCGGGATTGGCCTCCAGGGTTATTTCAGTCTTGGGGCTGAGCGTAAAACAGCGGGCCAGGCGCTCCAGCACGATGCCCACAATGCGCGGCGGCAACAGGCTGGGCGTGCCCCCGCCAAAAAAAACGCTCTGCACCTCTGTCCCGCCCAGGCGGTCGCCCCAGTGGGCCAGCTCCAGCAGCAGGGTGTCCAGATAGTCGCGCAGCAGCGGCGACGCGGCGGGCTCCACGCCCGCGCCCAGCGGGATGGAATGAAAGGCGCAGTAGTTGCAGCGCGTGCGGCAGAAGGGAACGTGAATGTAGACAAGCATGTACTTTCCGTTGCCAAAATAATGGCGATAAGCTGAAATTTGCAAGGATCGTGCCTGACAGCGCGGGCGCGCGCCGCCTCCGCGCTTGGCAAAAACAGCGGCCCGGCGTATATTCAAACATTCAGCTTTCAGCGCGACGCCGCGACGCCCGCATTCACGAGGAGAACCCGTCTATGGATATACGCTTCCAGAATCTCGGCCCCGAACAGTGGAAAGCCGCCATCATGCTGGCCCCGGCCTGCGAGGGCGAAGACATCCTACGCCAGTGCCCGGCGCTGGACAAGGCCGCGCCCTGGCTGGCCGTGGCCCCGGCTCTGCGCGACTTCAGGGGCAGGGAAGGCGAACTGGCCCTGCTGCACGGCCACCCGGAACTTGCCGTGCCGCGCGTGCTGGCCGTGGGCCTGGGGCCGCGCGAAAAAACGGACATCGGCAAACTGCGCGCGGCCGTGGCCGCCGCCGTGCAGCGCTGCCGCCAACTGGGCCTGGATTCCATCCTGCTGCCTGAACCGGCCCTGGCCCACCTGCCCGGCGGTCGGGAACGCCTGGTGGAGGAATGCGTCTACGCCGCGCAACTGGCCCTCTACCGCTTCACGGCTCTGAAAAAGCCGCAGGAAGGCGAAGCCGCCGACCCGCAATGGCTGGCCCTGGGTTTTGACGGCCAGTCCGTGCCTGACGGCGCGCACGCGGCGGCCCGCCGGGGCGAACGCGCGGCCAGGGCCGTGAGCCTGGCGCGTGATCTGGCCAACACGCCGGGCAATCTGCTCTATCCCGCGAGTCTGGCCCAGCGCGCCGCCGACCTGGCCCGGGAACTGGGCTTCTCCTGCACGGCGCTGGACGAGGAGGCGCTGGCCGCCGAAGGCATGGGGGCGCTGCTGGCCGTGGGTCAGGGTTCGGCCCGTCCCCCCCGCCTGGTGGCGCTGGAGCACGCGCCCAGGGGGCATGAACAGGACAAGCCGCTGATTCTGGTGGGCAAGGGCATCACCTTTGACTCCGGCGGCATCAGCCTCAAGCCCGCCGCCAACATGCAGCAGATGAAATGCGACATGACCGGCGCGGCGGCGGTGCTGGCCGCCATCGCGGCCCTGGCCGAGGAAGACGCCCCCCGCCGCGTCATCGGCCTGCTGGCCTGCGCCGAAAACATGCCCGGCGGCAAGGCCACGCGCCCCGGCGACGTGGTGCGCGCGGCCAGCGGCGATACGGTGGAAATCACCAATACGGACGCCGAAGGCCGTCTGGCGCTCTGCGACGCCCTGGCTTATGCCCAGAAACAGTGGACCCCGACCGCCATAGTGGATATCGCCACCCTCACCGGCGCGTGCGCCGTGGCGCTGGGCACGGAACTGGCCGGGCTGTTCTGCGACGACGAGGACCTGGCCGAACGCGTCAGCGCCGCGGGCGGCGTGGGCGGCGAAAACTACTGGCGGCTGCCCCTCTGGCAACCCTATGCCGAGCAGCTCAAAAGCGAGGTGGCGGATATTTGCCACACAGGCCCGCGCGAGGGCGGGGCCATCAACGCCGCGCTCTTTCTCAGGCATTTTGTGCGCGAGGGCGTGCGCTGGGCGCATCTGGACATCGCGGGCGTGGACTGGAACGCCAAAAAAACCTCGCTCTGTCCGGTGGGCGCGTCGGGCTTTGGCGCGCGCACCCTGCTGGAACTGGCCCGTGGAGGCGTGCAATGAAAGTCTATCTTCTGGGCGCGGGCCCGGGCGATGCCGGTCTGCTGACCCTCAAGGCCAGGGATGTTCTGGCCTTGGCGGATGTGGTGGTCTATGACGCCCTGGCCAATGACAGCCTGCTGGGCCATGCCCGGCCCGACGCCGAGCTGATCTATGTGGGCAAGGTGGCGGGCAACCACGCCATGCCCCAGCAAGAGATCAACGCCCTGCTGGTGCGCAAGGCCAGGGAGGGCAAGGTGGTGGCCCGCCTCAAGGGCGGCGACCCCTATATCTTCGGACGCGGCGGCGAAGAGGCCGAAGAACTGCTGGCCGCGGGCGTGCCCTTTGAGGAAGTGCCGGGCATCAGCAGCACCATCGCGGCTCCGGCTTACGCGGGCATTCCCCTGACCCACCGCGACTTCGCCTCGTCGGTGACCATCATCACCGGGCACGAAAATCCAGACAAGCCCGGCTCGGCGCACAACTGGCAGGCTCTGGCCCGCAGCGCCTCCACCCTGGTCTTTGTCATGGGTATGAAAAACCTGCCGGAAATCACCCGTAACCTGCTGGATGCGGGCATGGACCCGCAAACCCCGGCGGCTCTGATCCATCGGGGCACCACGCCGCGCCAGCGCAGTCTGGTCGCCCCTCTGAGCGGGCTGCCCCAGGCCGCCCGGGACGCGCGCTTCGCCAATCCCTCGGTAATTGTGGTGGGCGGGGTGGCGACGCTGCATGACAAGCTGAACTGGTTTGAGCAAAAAGCCCTGCTGGGCAAAAGCATTGTGGTCACCCGCGCGCGGGAACAGGCCAGCGGCCTGGCCAACAGCCTGACGGAACTGGGGGCCGAGGTCATCCAGTGCCCCACCATTGAAATCCGCCCCCTGCCCGACTATGCGGCGCTGGACGCGGCCGTGGCCCGGCTGGCGGACTACGCCTGGCTGATTTTCACATCCGTGAACGGCGTGCGTCATTTCTGGCTGCGTCTGGAAGCGGCGGGCAAAGACAGTCGGGCGCTGGGGCCCTGCAAGGTGGCGGCCATAGGCCCGGCCACGGCTGACGCCCTGCTGGCGCGCGGCATCCGGCCCGATTTTGTGCCTGAACGCTATGTGGCCGAAGGCGTGGTGGAAGGCCTGCTGGCCCGTGAAGACGGACGGCTGGCCGGCAGGCGCATTCTGCTGCCGCGCGCGGCCAAGGCCCGTGACGTGCTGCCTGTGGAACTGGGCAAGGCCGGGGCGGTGGCGGACGTGATTCCCGCCTATGAAACGGTGCCGGCGGCCGGCCGCAGGGATGAGGTGCTGGAACGCCTGGAAGCGGGTTCGCTTTCCTGCGTGACCTTTGGCTCCTCCTCCACGGTGGAGAACTTTCTCAGCCTGATCCCGGCAGAAAAGCTCAGGGCGCGCCCGGAAATCCGGCTGGCGGCCATCGGCCCGGTGACGGCCCGCACCCTGCGCGAGCACGGTCTTGAGGCCCACATTCAGCCGAAGGAATACACCATCCCGGCCCTGGTCGACGCCATCACGGAATACTTCACGCAAAAGCGCGCCGCGCTTTGAGGTCGCCATGCCCCTGAAAATCGCCATACTGGCATCGGGTGGAGGAACAAACGCCCAGGCCATGATAGACAAGGCCGCGGCAGGCCTTCTGGATGTGGACATCCGCCTGATTCTCAGCAACAGACCGGACGCGGGCGTGCTGGAGCGCGCCCG
>NZ_JBNPLS010000043.1:0-10275 GCF_050313595.1 Desulfovibrio sp. SGI.169
CGGCAAGAGGAGATTTGCAAGCTCGTCCTCAAAATGCTCAGGGATCAACCCTCTCTGCCAGTCATGACCTTATGAAATTTAAGGGCGGAAAGCCGTCAGGCTTTCCGCCCTTATGCGTCGCGCCGCTGTCGTCCGTTGCGGCGGACAGGCGTCGGCGCGACGCGCCCTGCGGCCACGCGGCCGCAGGGGCGGGAACGGATCAAGTTCATCTTTCCCCCCGGAATGAGGCTCTCTCCGTTCCCAATGTTCAATCCATACTCCTAGTGCGCCCAGAGCAGCTCAGAATACTTGGGCAGCACCCACAGGCTGTCCTCCACCAGCCTTTCCAAAGCGTCGGCATGAACGCGACATTCGCTCATGACGGGCAGAATGCGGTCGCGCGCTTCCCTGGCCTGTTCCAGAGGGGCCTGGACGCTCTGTGTTTTTTCCACGGCCTTTTCCAGTTTTTCCACACCGGCCTGCAGGGCCGTGATATGGTTATGCAGCAGCTTGAAATATTTCTCTTCGCACGCGGCGGCCTTGTCGCCCAGCACGGAGCGGGTTTTGAGCGCCGCGTCGGCGGCTTTGGTCTGCGCTTCGAGGCACTGCGGCAGCACCATGGTACGCACCATGTTGGCCATCAGGTTTCCTTCAATGCAAAGAGTTTTTCCGTAATTTTCAAGTAATATTTCCTGTCTGGCCAGAATTTCACGCTCACTCAGAATACCGTGTCGCAAAAAGACGTTCATCACGTCCGGGTCACTGTAATGCTCAAGAGCTGTAACGGTATTGTTATAATTGGGAAGGCCGCGTTTGGCCGCTTCTTTGGGCCAGGAGGCGGAATAGCCGTTGCCGTTGAACACCACCGGCATGTGTTGCCTGAACAGCCGGGGCAGCAAATCCTGCAAGGCCGCATTGAGCCTGGTTCCGGCGGAAACGGCGGCCTCCAGTTCGGTGGCGATGTCATCCAGAGCGCAGGCTACCGCGGCATTGAGCGCGATATTCACCGGAGCCACGGACTGCGAGGAACCCACGGCCCGGAATTCGAACTTGTTGCCGGTAAAGGCGAAGGGGCTGGTGCGGTTGCGGTCGGAAAGATCCACCGGCAGAGGGGGCAGTGTGGAAACGCCCACCTCCATGACCGGATTTTTTTTGTTTCTGGCATGACTGCCGTGAATGATGCCGTTCAGCACTTCTGTGAGCTGCTCGCCCAGATAGACCGAAAGAATGGCTGGCGGCGCCTCATTGGCGCCCAGGCGGTGATCGTTGCCCGCCCCCACAGTGCCCAGGCGCAGGGCCGTGCCGTGCTGGTGCACGGCACGCAGCACCGCGGCCAGAAAGACCAGAAACTGCGCGTTGTCCTGCGGCGTGGCGCCGGGATTGAGCAAGTTCTGGCCATCGGAATCGCACAGGGACCAGTTATTGTGTTTGCCGCTGCCGTTGACTCCGGCAAAGGGCTTTTCATGCAGCAGGCAGACAAAGCCGTGCTTGGCGGCCATATGCCGCATCATGTTCATGGTCAGCATATTATGGTCGCAGGCGATATTGGCTTCTTCATAGACCGGCGCGATTTCAAACTGGCCGGGGGCCACCTCATTGTGCCGGGTTTTGGCGGGAATGCCCAAAGCCAGCAGTTCATTTTCCACATCCTGCATGAAGCTCATGACTCTGCCGGGGATGGCTCCGAAGTAGTGATCCTCCATTTCCTGCCCCTTGGGCGAAGGCGCGCCCAAGAGGGTACGGCCCGCCAGCATGATGTCCGGTCGCAGAACTGCCATATTCCTGTCCACCAGAAAATATTCCTGCTCAGGGCCGACCATGGCCCGCACATGGCTGGCCGAGTTGTTGCCGAACAGCTTCAGGATGCGCAGAGCCTGCCGGGACAAGGCTGAAATGGAACGCAACAGCGGAATCTTACGATCCAGCGCCTCGCCGGAATAGGAATAGAAATAGGTCGGGATATGCAGAGTCGCGCCGTAGGGCTGGCGGATGATGAACGCCGGCGACGAGGGATCCCAGGCGGTGTAGCCGCGCGCCTCAAAGGTGGAGCGAATGCCGCCGGACGGAAAGGAGGAGGCGTCCGGCTCGCCGCTGATCAGCATCTTGCCGGAAAATTCGCTGATGACCTGCCCGTCGGCCGACGGAGCGAGAAAGGCATCGTGCTTTTCCGCGGTCAGCCCGGTCATGGGGTGAAACCAGTGCGTATAGTGGGTGGCGCCATTTTCAATGGCCCAGTCTTTCATGGCGTTGGCCACCACATCGGCGATTTCCGGATTCAGGCGTTCGCCGTCGCGGATGGTTTTGGCCAGCTTGCGGTAAACATCTTTGGGCAGTCGCTTGCGCATCACGGCAAAGCCGAAGACGTTGCGCCCGAAAATCTCGCCGGCCTCATGCGACTTTTCCTCCTGGCTGGAGGGAACCACCGGCGTTGCATCAACTGCCTTGAATACCGCCTTGTTGCGGAGGGAACTCATACCATCGTCTCCTTTCATTTCAAAAAATATGAATGCCTACAGCGCGTCTTCACCGCGTTCGCCCGTGCGGATGCGCACCGCGTCCCGCACATCGCTGATGAATATCTTGCCGTCGCCCACCTGACCGGTGCGGGCTGTGGCCGCCACGACATTGAGCACCTTTTCCAAGGCCTCGTCGTGCAGCACCAGTTCAATCTTGATCTTGGGCAGGCAGTCCACCTGCATGGTGGTGCCCCGGTATACTTCGGTATGCCCGCGCTGGCGACCGAAGCCCCTGATTTCCGAATAGTTCATGCCGTGAATGCCCAGCTTTGAGAGCTCTTCCTTGACCCTCTCCAACATGCCGGGCCGGATGATGATTTCCAGTTTCTTCATGAGATGTCCCCTTCGCCGCTTGCGGCTTACAGCGAATAGCCGCGTTCGTTATGCTCACTCAGATCCAGGCCGACATATTCCGCTTCAGGCGCCACGCGCAGCCCCACAATGGCATCCACGACGCAGAGCAGAAGACGGCTCACCGCATAGGCGAAGACCCATGTGCCCAGCACGGAGATGAACTGCACCCAGAGCTGATGTGGATTGCCGTAAAACAGACCGTCCACGTCGTTGATGGCCGCACTGGCAAACAGACCGGTGGCAAGCGCGCCCCAGGTGCCGCCCAGACCGTGGATGCCCACCACGTCCAGCGCGTCGTCATAGCCGAACCTGTTCTTGAGCAGCACGCCGCCATAGCAGACCATGCCGCCTATAAAGCCGATAAGCATGGCGGGCAGCAGGCCCACAAAGCCCGCGCCGGGCGTGATGGCCACCAGACCGGCCAGAGCGCCGGAAATGGCGCCCAGGCTGGTGGGCTTGCCGGTGCGCCTCCATTCCACCAGCATCCAGCCGAGGATGCCGCAGGCCGAGGCCAGATGGGTGGTCAGCAGGGCCTGACCGGCCAGCGAACCGGCGGCCAGGGCGCTGCCAGCATTGAAGCCGAACCAGCCGAACCAGAGCAAGCCGCCGCCCAGCAGGGTGAAGGGCAGATTATTGGGTGTGAAGCTCTGCGGGCCTGTGGACAGCCGGGGGCCAAGAGCCTGGGCGCAGGCCAGCGCGCCCGCGCCGGAAGCCATATGAACCACCGCGCCGCCGGCGAAGTCCACAGCGCCCAGCTTGGCCATCCAGCCGCCGCCCCAGACCCAGTGGGCCATGGGCGCATAGGCGAGGATCATCCAGAGGCCGGAGAAGAGCAGCATGGCCGAGAAGCGGATGCGCTCGGCGTATGCGCCGGAAACCAGTGCCACTGTCAGAACCGCGAACATACACTGAAAGGCCACAAAGACGGTGTGCGGAAGATTGGAGGCCGCCGGAGCGGCCGTGCCCTCGACCCCGTTCAGGAACAGATAGGAAAAATTGCCGATCAGGCCGCCGACGTCCTCGCCAAAGGCCAGGGTGTAGCCCACAAGAGCCCAGAGCACGGTAGTCAGGCCCAGACTGGCGTAACTGTGCATGTGTGTGGAAAGCACATTGCGCGCACGAACCAGACCACCGTAAAACAGGGCCAGAGCCGGGGTCATCAGCATGACCATGGTGGCGCAGATAATGATAAAAGCCGTATCCGAAACGTTCATCCCAAAACTCCCTTATGGCCGCTGCCGCCCGCAACTTCCGTCGTGTCGTCTTCCCGGGAACGACACGAACCTGGCACCTGCGGCGGGCCCATCCGGCCAGACCAAACTCTGAAGATGCAGTCGGCGTCTCTCTGCACCCTGGCGCGGCACATGCCGCGCTTTCCGGCATCCTGTAGGCACAATCCGTGCCAGGGCCGGACGGTAAAGGCGCATGAGACGTATCAATATGATTTTAATGAATATTTTTAAATGATGTGGAACGGATGAGGCTGAAGACGGTTTGCGATGGAGTATTTTTTCTACAAATTTGTCGAAAAAAGAAAAAGTCCTTCGCCCCATGAGGGCATCCGAAGGATTCATTTGCGGGATAGTGTTGAATGACAGTATGTTATAGGATATATTTAAAATCTACATTTATGTTGTTTTTATAATGCGTCGATGCCGCCAAACAGGCAAGGCCGCCCTTATTGCGCGAAACAGCCCCTTTTCAGCGAGGCTGCCCGCAGGGCGCGGGCTATGTGCAAAATCTACATTTTGGATGATTTGTATTCAGGCGTCATGGTCAGCGGATCGCCCCCCCTTACGGGCGTGGCGAAAGCTCTTATAGTTGATGCCGTATTTTTTCAGGCGCAGCCCCATGATTCGCTCTGTCAGCCCCAGGCTGGCCGCGGCCCGGCCCATCTGCCCGCGGCTGGATTCCAGGGCTTCCACAATACAGGCCCGCTCCAGTTCATCCAGACGCTCCCGCAGGCTGCCGGTCAGGCCAGGCCGAAGAACGCAACGATCCTCACCGTTGTGGCCGGCGCAGCGCATGCTGTGCAGAGCGGGGGGCAGATGCTGGGGCAGCACCAGGCTTTCGCGGCCCAGCAGCAAGACGGCGCGCTCCATGACGTTCTCCAGCTCCCGGATATTGCCGGGCCAGTCATAGCGCTGGAGCATATCCATGACGGCCAGGGAAAGGCGCACATTCCTCCGGGCGTTGGCGAGCGAGTATTTTTGGATAAAGTGGCTGGCCAGAGGCAGAATATCCTCAGGCCGCTGACGCAATGGGGGCAGAAAAACAGGAAAAACATTGAGGCGGTAAAACAAGTCCCGGCGGAATTTCCCCTCCTCCGCCATCCGCTCAAGATCGCGGTTTGTGGCGGTGATGAAGCGCACATCCACATGCAGGGTCTCCATGCCGCCCAGACGCTCAAAGGCGCGCTCCTGCAAGACGCGCAACAGTTTGGCCTGGGTCATCAGCGAAAGTTCGCCCACCTCGTCCAGAAACAGCGTGCCGCCGTGCGCCAGTTCGAAGCGCCCCTTGCGGGTGGCGCTGGCCCCGGTAAAGGCCCCGCGCTCGTGTCCAAACAATTCGCTTTCAATGAGGTTTTCCGGCAGGGCCGCGCAATTGAGCGAAATGAAGGGCCGGGCCGCGCGGGCGCTGGCCGCGTGGATAGCCTTGGCGGCCAGTTCCTTGCCGGTGCCGGACTCGCCCTGCAAAAAAACCGTGGTGGCGGACGGAGCCACCTGCGCAATCTGGGCATAGACCTTCTGCATGCTTTCCGAATTGCCTACAAATCCCCTGGGGCGCAGTGAGGGCGGACTTTCCTCGTCCATTCGCTCCTGCGTTTCCAGCGCCGCATGCCCCAGCAAGGTGGCGATGATCAGCAGCAGACGGACTTCATCTTCCAGGGTGGCGGCGTCCGCCAGCAGGCGATCCACGGAAAGCGCGCCCACCACATGGTTGTTGAGGCGAATGGGCACACAGATAAAGGATATGCCCTCTTTTTTCAGATCGCGCGAGCGGGTCTTGTTCAGAAACAGCGGCTCTTCGGAGACATCAGAAATATACATGGCGCGACCGCTTTCAATAACCCGACCGGTGATGCCTTCACCGCGCACATACCGACCGCGCTGGCGCTCCGCGGGTTTGAGTCCGTAGGATGACTCAATGCGTATCTCGCCGGTCTGCGGCGACACCAGGGTGATGGCGCCGCGCATCATGTGCAGATGCACGGCCATCAGAGCTAAAGCCTTGTCCAGAGCCCGCGCCACGTCGCTGGCGGCATCCATGAGCTGCGCCAGTTCCTGCAACAGGCGAAGTTGGCTCTCACAGTGCGCGTCAATGGACGCCGGCTGCGGGGACGGAACGGCGACAGGCGAGAGCGGAGAGGCGGATTTGGCGCGGGGCATGAAGCAAAAATAGCTCAGGCCGCGCGCTCTTGCAACGCTTCGGCAAAAACGGATACCCCCTTCCGCCGAAGAAGTGGAGGGCACGCGCGCCGCTGCTGCCGTAGTCTGACCATACTGCGCGCAATGCAAGCCTTGACACGCTGTATACTTTCCCTTATGTGATGTCTTCGTCCGTCCCCATCGTCTAGCCGGCCCAGGACAACGGCCTTTCACGCCGTCGACAGGGGTTCAAATCCCCTTGGGGACGCCAAAAAATTGGACACTCCACCGGCTGAAGCCGGTATAGCCCCTGCTGAAGCAGGCTAAAGCCATCCCTGCTCAATCAGGAAAATATCATCAGCATCTTCCTGTTGTGCAATGTATTGCTTGACCACCCCACCGTTCACATTGCCGTTGCGACAGCAGAAATAGCCGCGCGCCCACAATGGCGTCCCCGGTACTGGCGGCGCAACAAGGGAAATTCGTTTGTCACGGCATGGGCGGTTCGGCCTTTCAGTTGCCGCGTCAGCCTGCTCACAGCGCGGTCTGGCGGAATCGAAACCACAAGATGGATATGGTCGGGCTCCTCTGTATGCCCTTTGAGTATTTTCACCTGATGTTTCTCACAGATGCCGCGTATCAGCGACCTGGCCCTCCGGGCGATGCCGTCTGAAAAAATTCTTTTCCGATACGTGGCGTGGGTGAATTGAAAAGACACTGTGGGGCTTTTGCCATAGTTGCTCATGCCCGCAGCCTGCAAAAGAAACACTGAAGCCGTCGCCTAAAGGTGGGGGGGACCCTCCTGCGGGAGACAATAAAAGCAAACTGTTTCGACGACCGCTTCAAGAAACCCTGCTCGGGATCGCGGGGCGCAGATGGAAGGAGAAGAACATGCAAATTCCCGTGGTGCGCAATATTCTGGAAGCCAACGAAAAAATGGCGGCCCATGTGCGGCGGCGGTTGAGCGAGCGCAAAATTCTGGCGCTCAACCTGATCAGCTCTCCCGGCGCGGGCAAAACCTCGCTGCTTGAGCGAACCCTGCGCGATCTGGCCGGGAAATTTCGCATGGCGGTCATCGAGGGCGATCTGCAAACCGACAACGACGCCCGCCGGGTGGCGGCCACCGGAGCGCAGGCCGTGCAGATCAACACCGATGGCGGCTGCCATCTGGACAGCAATATGGTGCTTACAGCGCTGGACAGCCTGAAACTGGACGGCCTGGACATCCTCTTCATTGAAAATGTGGGCAATCTGGTCTGCCCGGTGGAATTCGACTGCGGCGAAGACGCCAAGGTGGCCCTGCTAAGCGTGACCGAAGGCGACGACAAGCCGGAGAAGTATCCCCTGCTGTTCAATCTGGCCAAAGCCCTGGTGCTGAACAAGGTGGATCTGCTGCCCCATGTGGACTTTGATATGGCGCGCGCCCGTTCCTTTGCGACCAAGCTGAACAAAGACCTCAGTGTTTTCGAGGTTTCCTGCCGCGACGGCGCGGGCCTGGATGGCTGGTATGCCTGGCTGCGCAGGATGCGCGAAGGGAAAAAGGCGTCATAAAGCCGCCCGGCCTTGGCGCGCCTGTCGGCGGCTGGCGAAATATCCTTGCGTTGAACCGTTATCCCGCAAACCTTCCGTGCAAAACATGATACAGCCCCAGCGCGGCCAGCACGGTAAGGGCCAGCGCCTGGTACATGCCGCCGTAGCCCATGGATGGCGCCAGAAAACCGAAGAGGTACGGCCCCAGGCCAATACCCATATCAAAGAAGATGAAAAAGGTCGTGGTGGCCTGGGCAAAACGGGAACGTGAAACCAGGGAAAGGGAGACCGCCTGGCCGACGGATTGAAAGTTGCCAAAGCCTATGCCCAGCGCCAGACCGGCCAGCAGCAGCGTCCGGCCGTTTTCCGCGCGGCCCAGAAGCATCAGGGAAAGCGCGGTCAGCAGCAGCATGGGGTAAAAAATGATATTTTCGCCGCGCGTGTCGAACAGGCGGCCCGTCAGAGGCCTGGTGGCCAGAGCGCCCGCGGCGTACAGCAGAAAGAACACGCTGGCCGCCCCGGAAAGGGCGCGCTCGGCGGCGAACGAAGTCATAAATGCCTGCACGCAGCCGTAGCTCGGGCAGACCGCCAGAGCCACGAGGGAAAAACGCACCACGCGCGGGTCAATGTAGCTGTTCAGACTGAAGAGGGCGCGATGGCGGCGGCGCATGGAAGGCAGGGCCGCCAGCCCGAAAAAGATGAGCGCGCAAAGCAGGGCCATGCCCACATTAAGGCGCATCAACGACGCATAGCCCATGCGCGCGCCCAGGGTGACGCCTAAAAACGGCCCCAGAGCCAGGGCCAGAACCGTGCTCATGCTGAACAGGCTGACCCCGAAACCATGATGCCGCTGTGGAATCACACAGGCCACAATGGTGCCCGTGGCGGTTCCGATGACGCCCACGCCTGCCCAGAAGCGTTGCGCGAACAGCAGCCCCAGAGAATCCACCAGAAAAAAACCAGCCATGCTGGTGAGATACAGCAGCAGCCCGCTGAAAAGAACCGCCTTGCAACCAAAAACAGAGAGCAGGTTGCCGCTGACAAAACGCCCCAGCAGGCAGCCGATGACCATGATGCCGGCGGTAAGGCCGGCGGCGCTCAGACTTGCCCCGAAGGTCTGCCGGGCATAGGAGGTGCTGGTGACAAACGCCAGATAATAAGCGGTCATCACCAGCAGGTTGATCAACGTCACCACAGTGAAGTTGCGGTTGCATATCTCCCGCAGTGTCCGCCACATGCCCGTGTGGGCTGTGCTTGCCGCCTGCTGGCGGCGAATGCGGCGATCAGGCATGCTTATCTCCCGCGCAACCAGCCGTTGCGGGCGCAACGGTTAAGTGTTTTCCTCTCCCCTGTCAAGAGCGAATGCGGCCTGCTCTTTCCGCCAAAAATACGACCGGGCCATTGCTTCATGTTGATTTCGCAGGCTTAGAATTCAGAGACGCGCCCACATGGGCGCTCGGCATGCCGGCTATGGGCCCCGCCTCGCTGCGCCTGTCGGCTTTCGCATCGACAAAGCGTTTTTGAAATAAAAACAGGCAAACACCGCGGCGCAAGGAAGCGACTCTGGATATGACCTGCAAATGGATCACACTGACCAGCCGCGCCTCACCGATGCCGCATAGGCATTCAGAGATGGCGAAATGAACGCTTATCCCTGTAAAATTATTCCCCACCACAACTACCCCTTGGCAGAAGGGCACAGGCCGTGCTAAAAACATATCGGGGGTTGGCTATGTCCAAAAAGAACAGCGCGTCCCTGGCGGACTTTCTGGAATTCATGAACCACAAGGGGCTGAACACCACATCCCAGCGGCGTGTCATTGCGGAGGCTTTTTTTGAGCTCCCCGGCCACCACACGCTGGAAGAATTTTATCAGCACATCTTGCGACGTGATCCGGGTATCGGCCAGACCACGGTTTACCGCACCCTCAAGCTGCTCTGCGACGCCGGGCTGGCCATGGAAATCCACTTCAGCGACGGCATTACCCGCTACGAAGTGGCCCGGCCCAACAGCCACCATGATCATATCGTCTGCCTCTCCTGCGGCAAGATTGTGGAAATCTGCGATCCGCGTATTGAAAAACTGCAAAATGAACTGGCGGAAAAGCACGGCTTCAGCCTCAACGGCCATGTGCACAACCTTTACGGCCTGTGCGCCGACTGCCGTAATGCAAAGCCTGAAGACCAGCCGCCCCGCTGACGCGAACGTCTTTTCAGAGCCACGGGCGTAACGCATCCCGCCCTTTCAGAACGCTTTCGTGTTTTGGAGGTCGTCTTTCTTTGTTATGAACTTGACATTCATTTTCATATTAGACATGCTTGTTCAGCGGGATAGACCGGGGCGGCTTCATCAAAGCGCCGTCCGCGAAAAGCGGAATTTTTCAAACGCAAGGGCACGGCAAACATTGGGCGAAACTGATCAGACATGCCGCGGGTTCAATACCGTCCGACGGACGGAAAAGGCGGCTCTGCAGCAGGTTGGGCAACGAGGGTTGCCCCTGACATGCCCCGCATGTCTCGCTTGCCAG
>NZ_JBNPLS010000044.1:0-9974 GCF_050313595.1 Desulfovibrio sp. SGI.169
TGTACAGAGGGCAATAAATAAAATGAGTTCAATAGGATATATTTTTGTCCTGTCGCGCCTGGGATCTCGCCTAAAGCCGAGAATATTTCATGGCAAATATTTTTCATCCCATAAAGGTAAGACTTTTTTTAGATGCGTCAGCCCTGCGCTGGCCGCCGGGCGCGCTTTGAAAAAAGTTTGCGCTTGCGTTTTTTTCTTGCCGGAGCGAAAAGGATGAGCTTGGCTCCCGCCCGAACGCAACAGCGCGTCGCGCTTGTATTGTTCAAAAGACGCTCCTGTTGCGGCGTATCGGCGGAATTTCTCTGACGCTGAGCGGTTGGCGGCAAAGCGGGTGAAAGGGAAAATCAGTGAACACGGAACAGCGCATGGTTTTGTTCAGCGTCAAGATGCGCGCCAGCCGGAAAACACTGGACGGCGAAGAGCATATCTCCGGCGCGGAACGGATCGTCAGGGCCGAGGACGTTCCCGCTCTGGTTCGCGCGCTTGCGGGCCGCGCCCAGAATCACGGCAAGGGCCGCCCCGATTTCATCAATATCAGGGTGGAGGCCGTGCCCGAATCCGCCTGCCTGCGTCTGCCCGCCCTGCCCGTGCGCGCCCTGGACTGCGCAAGCCCGGCCGAAGGCTTGCGGCTGGCCGCTGACCTTCTCGCCCGGGTCGGGGTAAGAGACCCGCGGGCCGTGCTGGCCCTGATGGGCGAGGCGGGGGGGCTGCGCGGGGCCATGCTGCTGGACGCCGATAGTCTGGAACGGCTGGAGCCGGATAAAAAGCGCGGCATTCGCGCCACCCTCATGGACGCGGCGGAAACTGAGCCAGAGGACGCCGGGGCCAAGAATCATTATCGGGAAGCCATGACGCTGGCCGCCAAGGTGGCCAACGCGCCCAACATTCTGGCCGAGATATGCATTTCGGACGATCCCGACTATGTGACGGGCTATGTGGCGTCGCGTGAACTGGGCTATGTGCGCATTGCCCGGATGAAGGCGTCGGGTTCGCCCGAGGGGGGGCGCATTTTTCTGTACCGGGGGCCTCGAACGGAGCTGGCCGCCACCCTGGATTTTATTGAACGCCGCCCGGTGCTGGTGGAGCGCATCCCGGCCGCGCCCGGATTTGACGCGCCCGGCGCGTCGCCAACGTCCGGCGGGGCGAAAAAATGGGCCTTTCTGGAGGAGCGCCTGGAGCGCCTGAGCGCGGACGGCCTGCGCCGCCGCATCCGGCGGATGGACTCCGCTCCGGGGCCGCGCGTGCGCTGCGAAGGCCGGGAGGTTCTGCTGCTGGCCTCCAACGACTATCTGGGCTTGGCCAATGACGCGCGGGTCAAGGCCAGGGCTGCCGAGGCTCTCGCCGCGTACGGGGCGGGCAGCGGGGGGGCCCGGCTGACCACGGGCGCTCTGGGCCCGCACGGCGAGCTGGAGCGGCGGCTGGCGTCCTTCAAGCATGCGCAGGCCGCGCTGCTGTTCAATACCGGGTACATGGCCAATGTGGGCGTAATCACGGCGCTTTGCGGCCAGGGCGACGTGATTTTCAGCGACGCGCTGAACCATGCCAGCATCATTGACGGCTGTCGTCAGAGCCGGGCGGAGATAGTGGTCTACCGCCATAATGATATGGAAGATCTGGAAAGCAAGGCGCGCCGCCATGCCGGCCGCCGGGGGCTGATTGTCAGCGACGCGGTGTTCAGCATGGACGGGGATGTGGTTCCCTTGCCGGAGTTGCTGCGCATCGCCGACCGCTATGGCATGCTGTCCATGATAGACGAGGCGCACGCCACCGGCGTGCTGGGGGCCACGGGACGCGGCGTGGCGGAGCATTTTGGCCTGGCCGCCGCGCCGGACGTGACGGTGGGCACCCTGAGCAAGGCGCTGGGGAGCGAGGGCGGCTTTGTCTGTGGCAATGAACTGCTAGTTGAATATCTGAAAAACAGCGCGCGCAGCTTTATTTTTTCCACCGCCCTGTCGGCCGCGCCGGTGGCCGCCGCCCTTGAGGCGCTGGATATTCTTTGCCGCGAGCCGGAGCGCGTGCGCCGTTTGCGGAAAAATACGGCCCTTTTCTGCGCCCGCCTGCGGGAAGAGGGCGTGCCCGCGCGCTCGGCAAGCGCCATAGTGCCCCTGCCGGTCGGCCATGAAAAAAAAGCTGTGGAAGCGGCGCGCGAGCTGTTCGACGCGGGCCTGTATCTTTCGGCCATTCGTTATCCCACGGTGGCCCGCGGGGCCGCCCGGCTGCGGGCCGCCGTGCGCGCCGATCACGCCGGGGATGAACTGGCGGAAGCGGCGCGGCGGATAGCCCTGACGCTGCGTCAGATGCGGAAAAAATCTTGACTGGCCGGCTTGAAACAACGTATAAACAATCGTTTTGAGCAATACAGTGCGGCAGTGCTCGTTATCATTTCCGACTCTCCAAAAATCCGCAGGAATATCCCATGCCCAAGCGTACGGATTTACACAAAATTCTCGTTCTCGGCGCGGGCCCCATCATCATCGGCCAGGGCTGCGAGTTTGATTACTCCGGCTCCCAGGCCGTCAAGGCCCTCAAGGAAGAGGGCTATGAGGTGGTGCTGGTCAACTCCAATCCGGCCACGATCATGACTGATCCGCAGATGGCCGACGCCACCTATGTGGAGCCCATCGAACAGGACACCCTGGCGGCCATCATCCGCAAGGAACGCCCCGACGCCCTGTTGCCCACGCTGGGCGGCCAGACGGCATTGAACGCCGCTCTTGGACTTGCCAAGAGCGGCGTTCTGGCGGAATGCGGGGTGGAGCTTATCGGCGCGCGGGCCGAAGTCATTGAAAAGGCCGAAAGCCGCGAGCTGTTCCGCGAAGCCATGGAAAACATCGGCCTGAAAATGCCGGCCAGCGGCATCGCCCGCAATATGGACGAGGTGCGCCGGCTGGGCAATGTGCTGCCTTTTCCGCTTATTGTGCGCCCCGCGTTCACCCTGGGCGGCACGGGCGGGGGCGTGGCCTACAATCTGGCGGATCTGGAGGATGTGGCCGCGCGCGGCCTTTCCGCCAGCCCCTCTTCCGAGGTGATGATTGAACAGAGCGTGCTGGGCTGGAAAGAGATCGAGATGGAGGTCATGCGTGACGCGAAAGACAACTGCGTGATCATCTGCTCCATCGAAAATTTTGACCCCATGGGCGTGCATACCGGCGACTCCATTACCGTGGCCCCGGTTCAGACCCTGTCGGATGTGGAATACCAGCAGATTCGCGACGCCTCCATTGCCATCATGCGTGAAATCGGCGTGGAAACCGGCGGCAGCAACGTGCAGTTTGGCGTTAACCCGAAAAACGGCGAAATTGTGGTTATCGAGATGAACCCGCGGGTGTCGCGTTCATCGGCCCTGGCCTCCAAGGCCACGGGTTTTCCCATTGCCAAAATCGCCGCCAAGCTGGCCGTGGGATACACCCTGGACGAACTGCGCAACGACATCACCCGCGAGACCGTAGCCAGCTTTGAGCCGGCCATCGACTACTGCGTGGTCAAAATTCCGCGTTTTACCTTTGAAAAATTTCCCGGCGCCAAGGATGAGCTGACCACCTCCATGAAGAGCGTGGGCGAGGCCATGAGCATTGGCCGCACATTCAAGGAGGCCCTGCAGAAGGGCCTGCGCTCCATGGAAACAGGCGCGCCGGGCCTGGGCTACAACTTCCGCGCCGAGCTTCCCCCGCGCGAGGAAATTATGGAGGCCTTGCACCGGCCCAATTCACGCCGCATCTTCACCCTGCGGCAGGCCCTGGTGGCCGGCGTCAGCGAAGAAGACATCTTTGCCGCCTCGGCCATTGACCCCTGGTTTATCCGTCAGGTCAAAGACATCGTGGATATGGAAACCCGCATTCGCGATTTCGGCATGGCCAACGACATGACCCCGTCCAACGCCGCTCTGGCCGTTGTGCTGCGCGAAGCCAAGGAGTACGGCTTCTCCGACAGGCAGCTTTCTGAAATGTGGAAGCGGCCCGAGGGCGACATCCGTCGTCTGCGCAAGGAAATGGGCATCGTGCCCACCTACTACCTGGTAGATACCTGCGCGGCGGAATTTGAGGCATACACTCCCTATTTTTACTCCACATACGAAAGCGGCGATGAGCTGGCGGTTAAGGATTGCCGCAAGGTGCTCATCCTTGGCGGCGGGCCCAACCGCATCGGCCAGGGCATCGAGTTCGACTATTGCTGCTGCCATGCCTCCTTCGCTCTGCGCGACGCCGGAATCATGGCCATCATGGTCAATTCCAACCCGGAAACCGTCTCCACCGACTATGACACCTCGGACCGGCTCTACTTCGAGCCGCTGACCTTTGAGGACGTCATGAACATTGTGGAGAAGGAAAAGCCTGAGGGCGTCATCGTCCAGTTTGGCGGGCAGACTCCGCTGAATCTGGCGGTGCCCCTGATGCGCGCCGGCGTGCCCATCCTGGGCACCTCGCCGGACGCCATTGACCGCGCCGAGGATCGTGAGCGCTTTCAGGCCCTGATTCAGAAGCTGGGCCTGCTTCAGCCGCCCAACGGCACGGCCATGGATCTGGAACAGGCGCTGGAAGTGGCCGGGCGCATTACCTACCCCGTGGTGGTGCGGCCCAGCTATGTGCTGGGCGGCCGGGCCATGGCGGTGGTTTATGACGCCCAGGAACTGACCGACTACTTCCGTGAGCAGGTGCCGGAAAAGCCGGAACATCCCATCCTCATTGACAAATTTCTGGAACACGCCGTGGAAGTGGATGTGGACGCCCTGTCAGATGGGCAGGAAGTTTATGTGGCCGGCATCATGGAACATATCGAAGAAGCGGGCATTCACTCCGGCGACTCGGCCTGCGTGCTGCCGTCCTTCTCGCTGTCTTACGATCATGTGGCCCTCATTGCGGCCCAGGCCGAGGCTCTGGCCCGCGAGCTCAATGTGGTGGGCCTGATGAACATTCAGTTCGCCATCAAGGGCGACAGCCTCTATATTCTGGAGGTCAATCCGCGCGCCTCGCGCACCGCGCCCTTTGTCTCCAAAGCTACGGGCGTGCCCCTGCCGTATCTGGCGACCCAGGTCATGCTGGGCAGGACTCTGGACGAACTGGACCCCTGGAGCATGCGCAGGGGCGGCTTTACCTGCGTGAAAGAAGCGGTCATGCCCTTCCAGCGTTTTCCCGGCGTGGACATCATTCTGGGGCCGGAAATGCACTCCACGGGCGAAGTCATGGGCATGGGCTCCAACTTTGGCGAAGCCTTTCTCAAAAGCCAGCTGGGCGCGGGCCAGGCGCTTCCGCAGGGCGGCAAGATTTTTCTTTCGGTCAATGACCGCGACAAGCCGTACCTGCCTGAAGTGGCGGCCATGTTCTCCCGGCTGGGCTTTCAGCTGCTGGCCACAAGAGGCACCGCCGCCGCGCTGCGCGAGCATGGTCTTGATGTGGAGGAGGTGCGCAAGGTCTATGAGGGCCGGCCCAATATTGTGGACCTGCTCATCAATCATGAGGTGGCGCTGGTCATCAACACCGCTTCGGGCAAAAACACCGCCAGGGATTCCAAGGCCATCCGGCGCGCGTCCCTGACCTACAAGACGCCGTACTGCACGACCATTGCGGCGGCGCGGGCCACCGCCACGGCCATCGGTTCGCGGCGGGACGAAACCCATGTGGAAAGCCTGCAGGAATACTACGCGCGGGAAGCGCGGGGGTAAGTTATGAAAGCATTGCTGGTGCTGGAAGACGGGTTCACGCTGGAAGGCAAATCCTTTACCGGCGACTTTGAAACCGGCGGGGAAGTGATTTTTACCACAGGCATGACCGGCTATCAGGAGGTGCTTACCGATCCCTCCTATTACGGTCAGATGGTCTGCATGACCTATCCGCTCATCGGCAATTATGGCATTTCCCGTGAAGACATGGAGTCCGCCGCCATACATGCCGACGCCCTGCTGGTCAAGGAGTGCTGCAAGCAGCCCTCCAACTGGCGGGCCTGCATGTCTCTGCCCGCTTTTCTGAAGCGATATGGCAAGCCGGGCATGGAAGGGCTGGATACCCGCGCCCTGACCCGCCATCTGCGCATCAACGGGGCCATGCGCGGGATCATTTCCACCCGTGAGTCAGACCCGCGCGCGCTGCGCGAAAAGGCCCTGGCCCTGCCCACCATGAAGGGGCGCAACCTGGCGCCCTTTGTGGCGGCCAAAGAGCCGTACGCCTGGTATGACAACGCCCCGCAAAAAGCCGCCTTCGGCTCCGACGGCGCGTATGCCTGGCGGGGAACGGGGCTGCCCCTGCTGGTCTATGACTTCGGCATCAAGTGGAATATCCTGCGGCATCTGTGCGCGGCGGGCTTTGAACCCCTGGCCGTGCCGCCCACATTCAGCGTGCTGGCGGCCAGGGCCAGCGGCGCGAAGGGGGTTTTTCTCTCCAACGGCCCCGGCGATCCGGCCACGCTGACCGAAGAAATTGCCGTGGTGCGGGATTTGATCAAAATATTCCCGGTCACGGGCATCTGCCTCGGCCATCAGCTTATCGGTCATGCCCTGGGCGGCAGTACGGACAAGCTCAAGTTCGGCCACCACGGCTGCAACCACCCGGTCAAGGATCTGACCACCGGACGCATTGAGATATCCTCCCAGAATCACGGCTTTCATGTGGTGCTGGACGGCGTGCCCGATGTGGAGGCCACCCATGTCAATCTCAACGACCATACGCTGGAAGGGCTGCGCCACAAGACATTGCCGGTCATGAGCCTGCAATATCATCCCGAAGCCGCGGCGGGCCCGCGCGACGGCAATTATCTCTTCAGTCGCTTCCGCGAAACGATCGGCAATGCCGTGGGCGTCTGAAGCGCCCGCCCTGAAAAATGCTTGATATGGTCTGTCGGTTGAGGGTATACCAAAACTGAACTGAAAGAGCGGACGCTTTCCGTCCGTGAGAGCGGTCGGAGAACAGCGGTTTCAGCACCGCCGCGGCCACAACATAAAAGGAGCTTCGCGTGAAGAAATCACTTCTGAGCCTTGGGCTGGTTCTGGTTCTCGCCCTGGCCTGCGTCAGCGTGCGGGCGGCGGAAAGCAGCGATGCCGCGAGCACGGGCAACCCGGTGGATCAATTCACCGGCGCCGTATGGGAAAAAACGGCTGAATCCAATAAAGCCGCTTTTTTGTTCGGTGTGGAATCGGCCATGACCGTGGAATATTTTGTCAACGCCAAGATGACGGAAAAGGCCGCCAAGGCCGGCAAACGCCCGGTGTACACCCTTTCGCCCTTTGAAAAGGGCTGGATGAAGGCCTTCAAGGACGTCAAGCGCGCCGAAATCATCAAGATGGTGGACGCGTGGTACGCGGCCAATCCCAAGAGCCTCGACCGGCCCGTGTTGAGCGTTATCTGGTATGAGCTTATCGCGCCGCGCCTTGCCGCCGCGAAGTAGCGTCCGCATGCTGACCGTGCGCGTCAGCTTTTTTTCAGGAGAAAAGATATGAAGAAAGCTTTGATCATTGGTCTGATGGCCATAGTGTTCGCCTCCGGTATCGGCTGCACCAATATGAGCCGCACCCAGCAGGGTGTCGCCAGCGGCGCGGCCCTGGGCGCGCTGGGCGGCGCGGGCGTCGCGGCCATCGCCGGCGGCGCCGCCGGCTGGGGCGCCTTGGCTGGCGCCGGTGTGGGCGCTTTGGCCGGCGGCATTGTGGGCCACCAGCAGGACAAGAATTATCGCTGGTAAGCTTTGCCGGTCAAGGTTTTGGGCATGTTCATCCTGAACATGCCCCGCTGGCCGTGAACAGGCATTCGCCGCGCATGTGCGAATAAAGCGTCAAGCGGCTTTTGCCTGTGAGATTTGCAATCTTAAAATACTGTGTTTTCAAACGACGCCATGCGGCGTGCGTCTGTAAAGATTGAGCGGCGGGCCGGGTTTTCCGGCCCGCATGCGTTTCGGGCGCAAAATTGCTGAGCGCGCCGTCAGGCCACGCCGTTACGGGGGAGAGCATGAACGGAACCCTGCACATTCTTTTTTTCAGCCCCACTCATAGCAGTCGGGGCATTGCGCTGGCTTTGGGCGATGGCCTGAATGCCGCGCTGGGCATGCCACAGAAAAATCGGGATCTGACGTTCCCGGCCGGGCGGGAAAAGAGCCTGAACTGCGCCCCTGACGACATTCTGGTGTTTGCCTTTCCGGTATATGGGGGGCGCGTGCCGCGGACGCTGGAGGCTCCCTTGTCCCGTTTGCGGGGCAATGGCGCGACAGCGGTTATCGCGGCTGTTTACGGCAACCGGGATTATGATGACGCCCTGCTGGAAGCCGCTGATCTGCTCACGCGCCAGGGCTTTACTGTGACGGCGGCCGGGGCTTTCATCGCCGAACATTCCGTGGCCCCCAGCGTGGGCGCGGGCCGGCCCGATGCCGCGGACATGGCTGCGCTGACGGACTTCGCCCGGCGCGCTGCCGCAAAAATCGCGGCGGGCAAGCCGACGCCCATATCCGTCAAGGGCAAGCGGCCCTACAAGGATCGCAAACCGGCGACCGATGTCCGGCCCAAAACGGCGGATTCCTGCACCCGCTGCATGATCTGCGTGGCGGGCTGTCCCATGCGCGTCATCAGCAGGGATGACCCCGCTGTGGTGGCGGAGGGCTGCATCCGCTGCCGCGCCTGCGTCAAGTTTTGCCCGGAACGGGCCAAGTTTTTTGATGACGCGGAAACGGCAAAAATCCGAGAGATGCTGGAGAGCAAGTGTCTGACGCGGCGGGAGCCTGAGCTGTTTCTTTAGCCGTCTGTTCGGTTGAGGGCGCGGCAGGCATCCGCGTCTGCCGCGCGCCATGCGGAGCGGCGTCGCTGGCGGTCGCCGCCGCAAGCGCGAGCCTGTTTTTGCCCGTTCCCGCCGGGCGGCGGTGAGGGACGCGGGAAAGGCAGGGCGCTTCTTGTCCGCATGCGCCGAGAGCAAGATTGTCAGGGCCAGTTTGTCTGGCCGGCGGTAGGCCAAAGAACTCTGGACGCTGGCGGACAATGGAAAAAAGGTTCGCCTCTGCCCGCCCCTGGAAAAAACAACCCTTGCCGGCTTTCACTGGCCGCAGTCCAACCGCTCATCGTCGGTCGCACTGCCAGTGCCTGGGGCCCCTGACGTTTCGGGCGGGGAGAGTATTGTCAGAAGAATGATAAAATATCTTCTTTTTACCAGATTTCATGTGAACAGGCAAAAAGAAGATATTTTATCATTCTTCTGACGATACTCTCGTATTTTTTAATGATGCTTGAGCCTGGAGTATTTTGCTCTTGAAATGTACAATTTCAAAAACGGCTCCGGAAACCAATGCTTTTTTGAAGGCAATTCGCTCTACCCCTCAAGGATCAGATATGGAATATGCAGGCGTACTGGTGGGCCTTGGCAATCCTGGCCCACGCTATGACGGCACCCGCCACAATTGTGGCTTTGCCCTGGTTTCGGCCCTGCTGGAACTGGCGGAAAGAGAAGGCAGACTCAGCGGCCTCAACGGCGGCAAATTTTCCTGCGAGCTGTGGCGGCTTCATCTGCCGCGGCTGGGCGGCGCGTGGCTGGCGGCCATGCCCCAAACGTTCATGAATCTCAGCGGCCAGTGTGTGCAACCTCTCTTGGCCTGGCACAAACTCAAGCCGGAACAGTTGGTAGTGGCCCATGATGAGCTGGACATTCCCGCAGGGGAGCTGCGCTTCAAGCGCGGCGGCGGCAATGCCGGGCACAATGGGCTTAAATCCATCACCGAGCTGCTCGGCACACCCGACTTTTACCGCCTGCGTCTGGGCATAGGGCGCCCCCCCACAAAGGCGAGGTCATCAACTGGGTTCTGGGGCGACCTGACGCCGAAGACGCCGGGAAGTTGCGCGCCTCTCTGCCCGTGGCCCTGGATACGCTTTTCGCCTTTGCGGAAAAGGGCCTGGAGGCCGCCGTGCGCATGGCCCGCAAGGCGGACGCGCCCAAACGGCCCAAAAACGCAACCAAAGCCCCGGGCGCGGACATGCCGGACAGATAAAATTTTTGAAACCGCCTTTTAATCCGGAA